>NZ_CP022957.1:0-300000 GCF_002269385.1 Maribacter cobaltidurans | reverse complement strand
CATTAAACATTTCAATATCATTGGAGGTGGTAATATTGAAATTTCCGCTTTTTTCAGCTATGCCTTTGATTACGGCTTCGGTGTGTGGAACAGTCCAATGATCAAAACCTGTAAAAAGGGAAAAAATCAGGATATTTTTTTTGGTTTCCAATCGGGGATAATCCTCAGGTAATTTCGAGATTATAGAATGAGTCCATTCATCTGTTAGTTCAAATGGTTCTAAATCTTGAGAATATATCCAGAAAACGGGAATCAATAGGCAGGCTAAATATAGATAATATTTCATAATTCTTTAATATCCAGTTTTTTTATAGACATTATTGTATAAAGTAAGTTAATTTAATATACTGAATAAGTCCTTGTATGATAGTATAAAAGTCATGAAAATCTTATTTTTGACCAATTCAAAATACCAGCTTTTTTTAGTTGATTCTTAGGAGTTGGTAAAATATGATTTAATCCAATTATTCAATTTTATATTATTTATGAGTGATTTATTTTCGTTGAAAGATAAAATTTTTGCTCTCTCAGGTGGTACTGGAACTTTGGGTGGCTCTATTGCTAAATATCTTGTAGAGCAAAATGCAAAGGTTATTTTGCTTGGTAGGTCTACGAAGAAATTGAGGGACAAAAAAAATGAACTTGACGCTATTTCTGAGGGTAGTACTTTTACTTACGAGGTGGATGTTTTAAATGAAGAGGCTCTTAACGAGGTTAGGGAAGAAATCTCACTTAAATTTAACACATTGGATGGATTGATAAATCTGGCCGGAGGAAACATTCCAGGTGCCACGCTGAGTGCTGATCAAAGTATTTATGATATAGCGTTATCGGATACGCAGAAAGTATTGGATATTAACCTTTTTGGGACAGTAATCCCAACTATTGTGTTAAGCGGAATAATGGCTAGACAAGGCTATGGTTCCATAATAAACATATCTTCCATGGCTTCAAAACAAGCTATTTCACGAGTATTGGGCTATTCTATGGCCAAGGCCGGAGTGGACACCTTTACACAATGGATGGCCAATGAAATGGCTTCAAAGTTTACGGACAAAATAAGGGTCAATGCAATTGCCCCAGGTTTTTTTATTGGTAATCAAAACAGGAAATTGTTGACGAACGAAGATGGTTCATTTACGGAACGCGGAAATAAAATAATAAGCAATACGCCAATGGGAAGGTTTGGAGATGCCTCTGAATTGAATGGGATGATACATTATTTATTAAGCGATGCCTCCAGTTTTGTAACAGGGGTGTGTTATGACGTTGATGGTGGGTTTAATTCTTTTTCAGGAGTCTAAATAACAATAAGAATAAACCTTATTCTTGGAACTAGTTAGGGTTGAAGAATATCTTTATAATTAATAAAAAACTCTTCCATCTTAATCATTTTTTTACTCAAAAACTGCATAGTTTGAAGCCAAGTATTTTTATTATGTATTGAAACGTCATTAAGAGAAATATAAATTCTTGAAATTTCCTTCTGATTCTCCAAAATAAAACAGTCTTCAAAAATTGCGTTTGGCAAGAATTCATTGATCAATATACTTTTTAGCGATTCCAATTTTTCCCAAAGCTGAATTCGCTGTTCTAATTCTCCTTCCACATCTATGGATACCATGGCCTTTTTAGTATCGAAATGAAATTTAAAACTAAGCCCTTTAATTTTTGTTTTATACATAATCCATTTCCGTGGATAGGATTTTCCAAATGAAATCCAGAATTCCTCTCTTAATTTTCGTGACTCCTCTTTACTAAACATTATAGAAAATAGGCTATAATTATTCCGAA
The DNA here is from genome assembly GCF_002269385.1 of Maribacter cobaltidurans. Taxonomy (NCBI): domain Bacteria; kingdom Pseudomonadati; phylum Bacteroidota; class Flavobacteriia; order Flavobacteriales; family Flavobacteriaceae; genus Maribacter; species Maribacter cobaltidurans. The sequence continues at coordinate 298,206 of NZ_CP022957.1, read as the reverse complement.
CAAAATGACCGTTAATTTTCGAAGGTTGAATTTATGCCCTTCCGAACTTTCAAATAGAATTATGGTAGAAATATGCAGTAACACACCAATTACCATGGCATTGATAAAAACAAGATTATCCATTATAAAATTCATGGATTGCGACAAATAAGTGCCTAATGGCGTCATAACAGAAAATAGGAGGATAAATATTATGGAGGTAGTGAGTTTTAACTTAGAACCCATTAGAAATATGCTGAGAATTATGGCGATTGCAATTTTATGAACCAAGATACCATAGATCAGACTATTGTTTTCTGAAAGGGGTACACCTTCCAGTAATGCATGGAGCGATAAACTTCCTAGTAATAACCAAGGGAAGTTAGTGTTTGAATTGGATAAATGTACATGCCCATGTTCCGCCCCTTTTGAAAAAAACTCCAAGAAGATTTGCAGCAAAATTCCTAGCATGATATATATGCCAATATGCTTCCCACTATGATCTTCGTAAACCTCCGGTAACAATTCAAAAATGGTCAATGCCAAAAGGAAGGCACCACTAAAAGCCAACAATAACCTAAAATGCTCTTTTTTATTGGGTTTGTAGAGGTACACAAAAAGAAAACTCAAAAGCACGCCAAGAATAGGCAGAATATAGATCATTAAAATCAGGGTTTAGTACGGAATCGAGAGTGCCCTCTCTTTGCTGCACCAAAATTAACGTATTTTTGCTGTATACTTAATATCGTTTATGGGTAATAATTTTAGAATGATAGCCAAAACTCTTTTTGGCTTTGAGGAAATATTGGCAAAAGAACTTAGAAACCTAGGGGGCGGAAATGTTGAAGTTGGAGTGAGGAACGTTGCGTTTGATGGGGATAATGGGTTTATGTATAAGGCCAATCTGTGTTTACGTACCGCAATAAAAATTATTAAACCCATTAGCTCTTTCCAAGTTTCCAATGAAGATGATTTATACAGAAAAATCTATCGAATGGATTGGGCGGAGTATTTATCGGTCGACGATACCTTTGCAATTGATGCTACCGTTTTCTCCGATAACTTTACACATTCATTATATGTTTCCCAGAAGACTAAGGATGCCATTGCCGACAAATTTCGCGAAACTGATGGTAAGCGGCCCAATGTGGATGTAAAATCCCCTGATTTACGAATCAACATCCATATTCACAAAAACGACTGTAATGTTTCCTTAGACAGTTCTGGAGCTTCCCTGCACCATAGGGGGTATAGGATTGCGACCAATATTGCCCCTATCAATGAAGTGTTGGCCGCAGGTCTTCTTTTATTGAGCGGCTGGGATGGACAATGCGATTTTATGGACCCTATGTGCGGTAGTGGCACCATGCTTACGGAAGCGGCCATGATTGCCTCTAATATTCCCGCTAACATTAATCGCAAGGGTTTTGCCTTTGAAAAATGGCCGGATTTTGATGCGGAACTTTATGATAAGATTGTAGACTCCAGTCTAAAAAAAACAAGGGAATTTCATCATAAAATAATAGGTTTTGACAAAGCCCCTTCCGCAGTTAGAAAGGCTATTGAAAATGTAGAAAATGCCAATCTCACCGAATATATAGATATTAGTAGGGAAAACTTTTTTAAGACTAAAAAGGAAACAGAGGGCCCTTTACATATGTGTTTTAACCCTCCTTACGGGGAAAGGTTGGATATAGATATGCAGAACTTTTATGCCTCCATAGGGGACACCCTTAAACAAGGATACCCGGGAACCAATGCCTGGTTAATTACCTCCAATCTGGATGCCCTTAAATTTGTAGGTCTTAGGCCTTCTAGAAAAATTAAGGTCTTTAACAGTCACTTGGAATCGAGATTGGTGAAATATGAGATGTACGAGGGGAGTAAAAAAGCCAAATATAATCACTAAAAAAAATTCAATGAAGCCTAAACAAAAAGCCCTATTGTATAACTTTTTTAGCTTTGCCGTAGTTTTTATAATGGCAAGATTTGGCCTGGCCTATTTTTTGGAAATTAAACCGATTTATATTTCCATAACATCTGCTATTATTGCAATGGTCATCGCCCCCAAGTTCGCCGTTGCTCGCATAGAAGGAAAGGAAAAACTCATGATGAAGTGGGTATTTTTAAAGGGGTTTAAGGAAATCTGATTATTGTTCATTTTCCTGTTCCACGGGCTTTTTCTTCTTTTTGTAAAGGGGTATGAAGTAGGAGATGGAATAATTGTAGCCTACACCAAATCTGCTTCCGCCCGTAACCTTATTGAATCCTGGTATCCAAAGATTGGGAAAACGGGGATCACCACCATCTGAGTCGGAAACCAGAATGCCTAACCGGACACTAGCTCCCAAAAAAATGTTGGCAAAGAGTTCCACTTTAGTTCCAAAAAGTGCCTCTATCCAAACCGCGGACCGACCTGAAAATTCCTCTGAAATATTGGAACCTTCGGCAAAACCCTCCGGGTTCCAGTATCTATTTGAATTAAAATATTGGTAATTGTTCAATGTCTGGCTAAAGCTACTAAATGCCAAACGACCACCATAAAACAAGAGATTTTGCTCCCCATACCAATTCTCATAGGTGTTGTTGTCTATCCCAATTTTCAAATAACTTCCGGTAGTGGTAAAATTATATAGGTCTTCCTGCTTTGTCTTGTCTTCTGTACCTAGTTCTGCCGCGATGTAAAGTCTATCCGTTATTCGATAGTCGGCCACTATTTCAAAACCGGTGTAATTATCGTCCAAGGAGCTTATTATGGGCCTACTTAGATCAATTCCTGCCCTAAGTCCATAGGCCTGTCTGTACTCCACCGTATCCTTGGGTTGGGTGTCAATGGGCTTGCTTTGGGAAAAGCTTTGCATCAGACTAAAGAGGAAAAAAGTACTAATGAAATATCTTAACATGGGTAGAATCTGAGTTTGTAACGCTTGCCCTAATGACTTCTATATCTGCAATCCAATTACCGGAACCCGTTTGTAGTTCCGTGGATACATTATCATAATTGACTACAAATCCACAAGCTCGGGACTTAAAATCTTCAATCCGGTCGTAATTAAAGGTCAATGTATCAATATTACCGGTTTCCTGCCCATTATCATTGGAGGCTGAATTTGAAATTAGGTAAAAGGTAGTTGAGTTTTCCTCCGTTCTTAACGGAATGGCAACACTGCTTAGATTTGATCGGTCCGTAAATGTGTTCACAGTTACGGTCTGTCCTTCGCCCACAATTCTAAGAGCGGTTACGTTTTTAACGGCTGTGGTATCGGCTACGTTAAAAAACTCAAGGACAAGCAAGGGGGTATTTCCTTCTACGCAAATGTCATCCTTTTCGCATGAAGTTAGGGTAATGGTAAGCAAGAAGGTGAAAATCACTCGATTTAATTTCCGCATGCTAATTTTTCTTTTCCAAAAGTACGACATTTTCAACATGATGTGTCTGAGGAAACATATCCACGGGTTGTACCTTGACCACATCATATATATCCTTTATTAGCTCCAGGTCCCTGGCCTGTGTGGCACTATTACAACTCACATAGACTATTCTTTTTGGGGAAACGTTCAGAATTTGCTGTACAACATCCTTATGCATTCCGTCTCTTGGAGGATCTGTAATTATTATATCAGGTTCTCCATGTTGTTTGATGAAGTCATCGTTTAGCACATTTTTCATATCCCCTACAAAGAATTCCACGTTTTTAATCTGGTTATGTGCGGCGTTTGCTTTTGCATCCAGTATGGCATCTGGGACCGATTCAATCCCGATGACCTTTTTTGCATTTTTCGCAACAAACTGGGCAATGGTGCCAGTACCTGTATACAGGTCATATACCAATTCATTTCCTTGAAGCTTTACAAAGTCACGGGTGACTTTGTAAAGCTCGTATGCCTGTTCTGAATTGGTCTGGTAAAATGATTTTGCCGTTATCTTAAATTGAAGCCCTTCCATTTCCTCAAAGATGTGATCCCTTCCGGAAAAACAAACCACCTCTTGGTCATAGATGGTGTCATTTTGTTTTTCATTGATTACATAGAGCAGGGAAGTTATCTCGGGGAATTTTTCCTTTAAATGCTCAAGAAGGAGCTCTCTTTTCTGTTTGTCGTTTTCAAAGAATTGGATCAGTACCATAAGTTCTCCTGTTGAGGAGGTTCTAATCATCAATGTACGAAGTAGGCCATGTTGATTTCGCGGGTTAAAAAAAGTGAGCCTATTTTTAATTGCAAAGTTTTTCGTTTCCAATCTTATGGCGTTGGAAGGGTCTCGCTGAAGATGGCATTTCTTTATGTCCAGTATTTTGTCCCACATACCTGGAATGTGAAAACCTAAGGCATTTTTATCTTCTATTTCTTTTTCTGATTTAATTTCATCAAGCGTTAGCCATCGACTATCTGAAAAGGAAAACTCCATTTTGTTTCTGTAGAAGTATTGTTTTTTTGAACCTAGTATTGGATTTATTTCCGGAAGCTCCAAATGGCCTATTCGCCGGAGATTGTTCTCGACCTCTTTTTGTTTGTAAAAAAGTTGGTGATCGTAGCCCATATCTTGCCACTTGCAGCCACCACAAACCCCAAAATGCTGGCATTCCGGTTCTACCCGTTTTTCTGATCGTTTGTGAAAATTGGTAGCAACCCCCTCGAAATATGACTTTCTTTTCTTAGTGGTCTGTACATCGACTACATCGCCAGGTACGGCGTTCGTTAAGAAAATGACCCTACCGTCCGATGCCTTACCAATCGTTTTGCCTTTGGCACCGGCATCTATGACCTCCACATTTTCAAAAACCAGTCTCCTTTTGTTTTTCCGCATGCGGCAAAAATAATAGGTTTCTTTGGATTGATAGGTAGGATAATGATAGTATTAACATGCGTTTTTACATAGTTAAAATAGGCTTTAAACTAAGATGGATTATTTGTACATTTGAAGCTCTACAGGGATGATTTCTCTCCCACGCTGAATTTTCGTCCCAATGCCCATTGGGATTTAGAAAGGATAAAGGTACAGAAGGAATTGCTAAAGTCTTATTTAAAGTAATTTTTTATCATGTCAGTTTTAGAAAACATCACTTCTGAAGATGCCATTGCATTGGAGGACAAGTACGGTGCCCACAATTATCATCCATTACCTGTTGTTCTGAGCAGGGGTAAAGGTGTATTTGTTTGGGATGTGGAAGGAAAAAAATATTATGATTTTCTTTCTGCCTACTCTGCGGTAAACCAAGGCCATTGTCATCCTAAAATCGTCGGTGCCATGATGGAGCAGGCACAGACATTAACGCTCACTTCCAGGGCATTTTACAACGATAAACTGGGAGCTTTTGAGAAGTATGCCACCGAAACATTTGGTTTTGACAAGCTCTTGCCTATGAATACCGGGGCTGAGGCCGTAGAGACCGCCTTAAAAATCTGTAGGAAATGGGCCTATGAAAAAAAGAACATTGCAGAGAACGAGGCGGAAATTATAGTGTGCGAAAATAATTTTCATGGGAGGACCACTACTATAATATCGTTTTCCAACGACCCTGTGGCGAGAAAGAATTTTGGCCCCTACACCAAGGGATTCATCAAAATCGAATATGATAATCTTAAAGCCTTGGAGGAGGCCTTAACCAATAACCCTAATGTTTCTGGTTTCTTAGTGGAACCTATACAAGGAGAAGCAGGGGTATATGTTCCATCCGAAGGTTATCTTAAAAAGGCCAAGGAACTGTGCGAAAAGTTCAATGTATTGTTCATTGCAGATGAAGTGCAGACCGGTATTGCACGTACAGGAAGACTTTTGGCTACCTGTGGCAACTGCTCTTGTCCGGATAAACATTGCAGTGGCACCCCGGAGGTAAAACCCGATATTCTGATATTAGGAAAGGCATTGTCTGGAGGGGCTTACCCTGTTTCTGCAGTTTTGGCAAACAACGAAATCATGGAAGTGATTAGACCCGGTAACCATGGAAGTACTTTTGGGGGCAACCCAGTTGCCGCTACCATAGCTATGGCTGCTTTGGATGTAATAAAGGAGGAGCGTTTGGCCGAAAATTCCCAAGAGTTGGGGGAACTGTTCCGTTCTGAGTTGAATGAATTTATTCCACATTGCGATTTGGTCACTTCGGTTCGAGGAAAAGGATTGCTAAACGCTATTTTGATCAATGATAGAGAAGAAAGTTCCACCGCTTGGGATATCTGTATGGCATTGAAGGAAAATGGCTTGTTGGCAAAACCGACCCATGGAAATATTATAAGGTTTGCTCCGCCCTTGGTGATGACCAAGGAGCAGCTGCTGGATTGCGTTGATATTATCAAAAGGACACTTTCCAATTTTAAGAAATAAAAAAACCCCCGAGATGCCTCGGGGATTTTTTATATAGTTTTGGCCCTACTTCTAGAAATTACCTGAGGACATAATAATAGCTACGATGGCCCCGAAATAAATGATGGTAAATATCAGGTAGACCAGTGCCAATCCCAATCCGATGTAGGATAGGATTCTACCGGTTTTGGCATTTTCGTAGCCGCTATAGCTGCTTTCCGTGTCGGATTGAAATATGTTTTCCGCTTTCTTGGCATTGCTCAATCCAATGAAGCTAAAGATGGCTCCAAAGGGACCGCAGCAGAAAATCGTTAAAACAATGGACAAAATGCCAAAGGTAAGGGCGTTACTGGCGCCTGGTAGTGGTTGTGTACTCATATCCAATTATTCCTCAATTCCCCATTGTTCCATCATTTCCCTGGATTGTTCCATATAGGCATCCCAGCCACCCATGGACATAATGGAATAGATTGACCATAGCAAATAAAGCACGCCTAGAGCAAGCACTACTATAGAAATAGTCTTTGCGGTTTTTAATGTGCTATAGTTAGAATAGTTTTCTGGATTCTGTTTGTATAGTTTTTCATCCTTTAGAGCAAGAAATAAAGCTATTCCTCCAAAAAGGACTCCAGGTAAACCTGCAAAACAGCAGCATACGAATCCTATAATCGATAATACGATAACTATAGTAACATTGGGTAATTTTTGTTGTTCCATAATTTAAAAGGTTTGGTTATATAAATTTAAGTGTATAATTGATCAAAATGAAGGCTACGGTAGTCAACATTAACATGTTGGTTATATTATTTGAATATTTTGTTTTTATCGTCTTTCCAAACAATAAAAAACAAAAAAGCAGAATCATCGGGTAGATGGCCGGATACATGTTAAAGGCTTCCACAAATTCTCCTTTAATTAAAAAAAGGACTGATCGTTGAAGTCCACATCCAGGACAGTCAAAGCCAAAAATTTGCTTGGAAAAACAGGGAAGCATGAACTTTTCAACATTTATAAAATACAAAAGGGCCGATACTTGCATGGTGCTAATAATTCACAAGCTGAAAATTACCATTATTTTTGGGTAATCAAAACAAAATTATGGCTCATTTTAAAATAGGGGATAGGGTAGAGACTATGGACGATGTGATCAAAGGTAAGGTGTCTCAAATAGAGGGGACAGAGATTACGATAGTTACTGATGATGGATTTCCGATGCAATTCCAAAAGAATGAACTGGTTAAAACGGCCGGGGATATCCATGTGAGCAATTATGAAGTGGCCCTAGTAAAAAAGGAAAAGGAAATACCCAAAAGAAAGAATAGAAAGGCAGTAAAACCTAAAGAGAGAAATCTTCCAAAATTGGAGGTGGACCTGCATATTAACCAATTGGTCAAGAACCCCAAATCACTAAGCAATTTTGATATGCTCAACCTGCAATTGGAAACGGCAAAAAGGCAATTGGATTTTGCAATAGGAAAGCGAATTCAAAAAGTGGTTTTCATACATGGAGTTGGTGAAGGAATTTTGCGGGAAGAGCTATATTCCCTTTTCCGGAAGTATGATAATGTAAATTACTATGATGCAGATTATCAAAAATACGGACTGGGCGCCACGGAGGTTTACATATATCAGAATTATTAAAGTTAGGGAGTTGTTGTAGTAACCGTACCAAATTCGTTAATCCGTAAATCCGTTATTCTACTTTCATTTTCCGTGACCAAAGAAATACCGCTTAAACGTATCGTATGTTGATACGTTACTGCATCTTGTGTGGTAGTGGTAATATAAATTATTCCATCTTGGGCGGTAATTTCCTTCGTAACCACAGGTTCTATAGGGGGAACATCAGCACAGAAATAATTCGAGGAAACCGTACCGGAAAATATTCTATAGATAACCGACCCGGATTCGTTTACGTTAATAGCAATATCCTCCGTTGTTACCTCATTTTTAATGGATTCAGCGGGTAGTTCTAGAATTAAGGCTTCATCCCCATTGATTTTGAATAGTATATTGGATGTGGTAACGGAGACCCCGCCACAATTTTGGACAGCGGTAATGCTATCAAAATCCAGTGTTTCAATTTCCAAATTTCCGTCATCGCAGGAAAGGAAGATTATGCAAAGGGCACAGGCTATATATCTTTTCATCTATTTAGATTTTACAGTTACGAAGTAATTGAGCTTAGGAAATTTTGGTGGGTTCACGAGTTACCAAAGCAAATTACTGATGCCAAATTTAACGGAATTTATCGGATATGATTCAAAGGTTTTATGACCTCTTAGGTATAAAATAAAATCGTGTACAGGAATTAAAGTACTTGGATACTGCAATGATAGGTTTACGCAGGCTTTGAGATATCATGATCTATCTCTAAGGTGGTTTGCTTTATTTCAATTATTTTTGGGGTTTCAAAAATACTGTAAGGCCCATGAAACATGTTTATCTTGATAATGCCGCTACCACAAGGGTACGGGATGAGGTAATTTCTAAAATGCAGGAGGCATTGGCCAATCATTACGGCAATCCTTCTTCTACGCACAGTTTTGGAAGAACGGCCAAAACGGCTATTGAAAGTGCTAGAAAAACTATAGCGAAATATCTTAATGCGCATCCGTCTGAGATAATCTTTACTTCTGGAGGTACGGAGGCGGATAACATGATCTTGAGGGGTGCTGTAAGGGATTTGGGCGTTGAAACCATTATAACATCCAAGATTGAACACCATGCGGTGTTACATACGGTAGAGGAAATGGAAGAATCTGGACTTATTCATTTGGCATATGTAAATCTGGATGAAGCAGGGAACCCAGATTTGGAACATCTCAAACAATTGCTTCAAAAGGATTCCACCAAGAAATTGGTGAGCCTTATGCATGTGAACAATGAAATAGGAAACTTATTGGATATTTCCTCGGTGTCCAAAGTCTGTAAGGAACATGGGGCCTTATTTCATTCGGATTCTGTACAATCCATTGGACATTATCCATGGGACGTAAAGGAAGTTCCGGTTGATTTTCTGGCCGCTGCCGCACATAAGTTTCATGGTCCCAAGGGAATTGGCTTTGCTTTCATTCGAAGAAACTCCGGACTTAAATGTATGATTTCGGGTGGTTCCCAAGAACGAGGTTTTAGGGCCGGTACCGAATCCTTTCACAATATTGTTGGCTTGGAGGAAGCCTTTGTGTTGGCCTACGACAATCTTGAAAAGGAGCAGGGATATGTAAAAGATTTAAAGGGATATTTTGTGGAAAAGCTAAAAAAGGAGATACCTGAGGCCAAGTTCAATGGCCTTTCCGGAAGCTTGGATAAAAGTACCTACACCTTGGCCAATGTATGTCTACCCGTAACTCCGGAAAAAGGGTTGATGCTCCTTTTCCACTTGGACATAAAGGGGATTGCTTGTTCAAAGGGAAGTGCTTGTCAATCCGGTAGTGATGCAGGTTCCCACGTACTCAACGAAATTCTTGGCGATAAAGACCTTAAAAAACCATCATTGCGGTTTTCATTTTCAAAATATAATACAAAGGAGGAAATTGATTACACTATTGAAGTACTTAAGGAATTTGCGTGCCAATAAAATTTATTACGTCTAGTCCTTTCTGTCTTTTTTGCGTTCTCTTTCGTACGGGAACTTCCGTATGGCAAGTCTCATCATCCTGTCTATAAGGTCATCTGTGTTCTTGCCTGTTTTTTTATTGATTTCCTTTTCATACTTCCAAAGAAGTTTGCCGGTATCCCCGTCACTTATCTTTACACCGATTCTTCCATAATTTGCATCCCCTGAAAAATAATCGGTTATATCAAAATCCGTAGAAACTCCTTTGGACAATAGGACATTTAAGTCCAAGGTTCCACTAATAATGCCGTCCACTCCTAAAATTTCACTTAATTGTTTTGTGGTGTAAACGTCTATATTATTATAATCAATTTTATTTTGGGCAAGGATGGCCTTGGTATCCTTAATATTTTGAAAGTTGACCGGGAATTTCTTTTTTTTCTTTCTTTTTGAGAAATAGGTTTCAAAGGCATCCTGAACTGCGTAACCTTCTTTTTCCTCCAAGGATTGTATGTCCCCTTCAGAAGCATTATCCTTTAAGTCCAAATTGGTCAAAAAAGGCAGAATGGCCAATACCCTATGATCATCGCTCAATTCATCGAAATGAGGGTTTTCGTAAATATTTTTTTGGGCATTTAAGGCAATGGCCCCAAGAAGGAAAAGGTAAAGGATGAATTTTTGCATTTTCTTTATTACAATCTCATTTGTAATCTTAAATTAAGAACCCTGGAGGTGAGATAATTGGGAACGGCATATTCATTCTTGCTGTCTACGTCCCTCACCCATGTATTGGTTATAGAATTTTGATTGTTGAACAAATTAAAAATTTCAAAACCAACACTAAGTTCCTTAAAAGAATGTAACCAATGATTTGGGTCAAAAGTCTTATTCTTATCTGCAAAAATATAGGAAATTCCTAAATCGGCACGTTTATAATCTCTTAATCTATTCTGAAAAATATAGGGGTCGGCATAACTTGGTGAGCCTCCTGGTACGCCTGTGCTGTAAACCAGGTTTAAATACATCTTTAAATCAGGAATATTGGGAATGTAGTCCTGGAACAGAATACCCAATTTTAACCTTTGATCGGTCGGTCTGGAAATATAGCCTCGGTTATCCCTGTTTTCTTTCGTTTCCATATAGCCCAAACTTACCCAAGATTCGGTACCAGGGACAAATGCCCCGTTTAATCTAAATTCGGCTCCGTATACATAAGCTTCGGCATTATTATTGGCGCCGTATCTAATACGTACATCTTCCAAAGTATAGGGATTTACCTGTGTCAGTTTTTTATAATACCCTTCGCTTGTTAAGGAAAATGGACGATCCCAAAGTAAGAAACTATATTCGTTTCCGGCCACAATATGAAAGGATTTTTGAGCATCGACACGGGGATTAATGGTTCCGGTGCTATCCCTCAACTCCCTGTAAAAAGGGGGTTGTTGGTATAAACCCGTGGCAATTTTAAACAACATGTCCCTTTTCCATTTGGGTTTAATGGCAAATTGTGCCCTGGGACTTATGATTGTTTGTGATATCTTCTCTACATTCTGACCGCTAACCGTCCAATGTTGGGCCCTTATTCCCAGATTGTAGTAGAGTAAATTGGATTTCCATTCTGTTCGTGTCCCCATTTGTAAAAAAGCTGAAAACCGATTTGTTTTTACAAAATTTAAAGCGTTAATACTCTGATAAGCTTCCAAGGGGGCCACAAAAGGTTCTTCTGGTTGGTTATTGGTAAAAGGAGTTCTGGGAGGCCTAATGGAAAACCCTACGGAGTCTATAAATTCTGATTCCCTTAATTGGTCCCTAATATCCTCATGCGTGTACTTTATTCCCCATTCCCATAAGGTTTTGTCTTTTTGATGGGTTCCCTTGTGCGTCAAATTAAAAATAAGCGCATCCAAATCATTTCGTGCCCTATTGAATTGAGACCCGACGCCCCTATTATTAGTTGACTGCCCAAAGTTTGCACTCGCCAAGTCGCTATCCACTTCACCAAGTGCATAACTTGCTATTATATCCGAATATTCTTCCTCAGTGGTGTGATATAGGGATGAAATTAGTTTTAGGGTGGTATTTTCGTTTACAAAATAGTTTGCCTTGAGAGCGCCCAATTCGGTAGCAAAACGATTGTTTTCCTTTCCTTCATAGAAAATGGTCAATGCCCTAGGGTCTGCTATTGTTCCAAAATTGGTCTGTCTTCGTCCCGGTTCATTTTTATAATTGTTAATGGAAAGGTTTCCCAAGAAATTGAGACTGAATTTATTGGTAACCTGATATGTGACATAACTTTGAAAATCTGTAAAGGAGGGCTTTAAGCTACCCTGGGTTTGAAGGCTGTTCAGTAAAAGCGAATTATTCCGATAGCGAAAACCTGATGTGGAACTCAATTTCTTGTTTTTGGATCGCGTATCCATGGAGATATTCGCACCCAAGAAACTAAAATCTCCTTTTATACTCTTACTAGTAGGAATTTTATAGGTTATATCCAATACGGAAGAAAGTTTGTCCCCGTACTTGGCTTGAAATCCGCCTGGGGAAAACATAACATCCTGTACCAGATCACTGTTTACAAAACTGAGTCCTTCTTGCTGGGCGGAACGAATAAGAAACGGTCTGTACACTTCAATTTCATTGATATAGACCAAATTCTCGTCATAATTTCCACCACGCACTGAATATTGTGTGCTCAATTCGTTGTTTGACGTCACACCAGGTAAAAGCTTTAGAATGTTCTCGACACCGGCATTGGCTCCCGGTATTTTTCGAATTTTTTCCGGGGAAATGGACAGGACTTCCATTGGCTTTCTATTTCCATTGGCCGTGATGGTAACTTCATCTACCTGAAGTGCATTGGATTTTAAAACAGGGTTGAATTCTAAGGTTTCGTTTGTGTTCAGTAGTAAATTTTCCAGAATCACCTTTTGATAGCCTATATGCGAAAAAATGATGGTCGTTTCAACATCGGAAACCAGTTCCATTAGATAGAAACCCGTATCATCCGAAAAGGTCCTTGTTGTGCCAGAGCTAATTTCAGTATTGGGCAGGGGATTATTTTCCCCATCCAACACAATTCCTGTTATGGAGGCAGTTTGGGCAGCCCCAATAATGCAAAAAAGCAGTATTGGGACGAAAATGATGTTCCTAAGCTTCAAAGACTTTAGTTTCTATAAAAAGGTGTGGACAAGGTACTTTTATTCCCCACATTATCAGTAACGGTAACTTCAAGGACACATTGCTTTTTATCCAAAATCTTATCGTCAAAATTATAGGTAAGCGTATTTGTTTTGGGCTCATACTCCATTAAGATCCATTCGCCATTAAGGGTAGCTGAGTATGTATTGACTCCGGTGAGGTCATCTGAAATGTGTACACTAAGATATCTGTAATTGTTCAACCATTGTTTTTCCTTGAAGTTTTTAGTTCTTATGGCCGGTGGTATGGTATCCTTCGCTAAGGTGTAAGTACCAAGGTTCCTTGTCCTGGCCGTGAAGGTATTTCCTCTTTTGTAGGTGTTTAAATGGCTAGGGTTGAGCCTTTCATCCAACCTGGCAATAAACATTTGTTTTTTTTCTTCTTCCGAATATTTATCTACATCAAAAGTGATAGTAAAATTGCGGTGTGCCGGAACGGTGTTCCTATGAATGGTCACGGTGTCCATACCCTTTTTCAAATTCATATAAAAGTCCTCGTAAAAGGTATTTTCTGGAAAAAAAACCTTAGCTCCGCCTAAGTCAAAGTTATTCGGTTTTTTGGCGACGATATAATAATCCGTTTTGTCGTCCTCTTTTTTAATTTTGACCTCTTCATTTTTTCCTTCCACGGGAATATTCAACGTCACTTTATTTCCCTTTAGGTCAGAAATCAACAATTGAAGGTTGTAGCTTAACCCTTCACGAACTTCTATAATACCGTTGTTATAAAGTTCATTGTAAATGCTAAGATAATTTCCAGGGGATTTGAATAATTTTTGGATTCTATCCCTATAACGTCCGTAGTAATCGTAATCTATCAGAGTATTGATATATCTTGTTTCCCCGAAAGAGAAGGATTCAAAATCATAGGAGCAATAGACCTTCCCATTTACAGAAAGCGATACCGCATAGACCCCATTTTTGTTAGCGGCCATGTCCAGTCTATCGAAACCTACATATCCTATCCCAATTTTTCCCAAGGCATGAACCGTATTGGCCAGATAGGTACCGTCTGGTTGCCGACTAAAGTTTACCTGAATCTTGTCACCGCTTTGGTTTACTTGGGAGTTTTCAGTAAGTGGGTAGACAAAAAGTTTTTCTAGTGTCGGATTGGTGGCATCTGGAACATCGATACCGTATAATAAGGGATTTGTCGGTTTTTCGGATATACTGCTGCGTATCTCAAAATGAAGGTGAGGGCCTGCCGAACCTCCAGTATTTCCAGTATAGGCTATAAGCTCATCCTTTTCGATTTTTAATTCCCCAAAATTGGGAAAAGCTTCTACTTCATAGGATTTTTTATCATACTGAAGCTTTTTTACATATTCTTCTATTTTTGGAGAGAATTTTTGTAGATGAGCATATACCGATGTATAACCATTGGGATGCGCTATATAAAGCACCTTGCCGTAGCCCCAAAGTGATACTTTTATTCTTGTTATGGTGCCGTCCGCAACTCCATATACCGGTAGGCCTTCCCGTTGTTGTGTCTTTATGTCTATTCCTGCATGAAAATGATTGGAGCGCAATTCCCCAAATGTACCGGCCAAAATAAGAGGAATGTCCAAAGGTGATCTAAAGGCATCCTGAGGATAGCTCTCCTGGCCATGAATCAAAATCGAAAATAACAAAATGGATATAATCGCTAGGTTAAATCTCTTCATAGGGGCGTTAAGTTAATACGAAAATAAATAATAGGCTTCAATTCATGAAAGCCAAGGTTGCCAAAAATATGTGAATTACCTTAACACCTATGTTTACACATGTTTTTAGGATGGTAAAAGAATATTTATTAAAAGTATTGCTAAGTCTATAAACGAATGTTAACTTTGTGTAAATCGCATCGAATTTTTGTATGAGCGAATTAATTCAAATCGTTGATTCCTTAGAGAATAAAATTAGCAAGTTACTCCATAGAATGGAAGTTCTTAACAAGGCTAATAAGACGTTGGAGAATGAATTAAATCAAATAAAATCCAATCATGAAAGTACACGGAGAACCGTTTCTGAATGGGAGGAAAAATATAATTCGCTCAAACTTGCAAATTCAATGCTTGGCAGTAATACGAATAAAACAGAAGCTAAGCTTAAAATAAATACATTGATAAGAGAGTTGGACTATTGCATAGCACAACTTTCGGAATAATGTAGAATACCATGTCTGAAAAGCTCAAAATAAAGCTCTCGATCGCTGATAGGGTCTACCCATTGACAATAGACCCTAGTCAAGAAGAGGGATTGCGAAAAGCAGCCAAAAATATTGAACAGTTGGCCAAAAAATTTGAGCAGAACTATGCCGTTCGGGACAAGCAGGATGTATTGGCCATGTGTGCCTTGCAGTTTGCCTCCAAAATAGAACAGAAAGGCATAGAAAGGACAAATGGCACCTTGGAAGCGGAGGAGCGTTTAAAGGCCCTAACGGAATTGGTGAACCTACAGCTTGCCTCAAAATAAATACGTTCTTTTAAATACATTAAGTTACTGCCCACATTGGTAATACCTTTTGACGAACTCAACATTAATTAAGTTAAAAAGGGTGAGTTTAGGTTGTAAAAGCATGCCTTACTAGTATAAGGATCCTTGATCAGCCTGTTAGCCCTAAACCTGTTTATCGGAGTTTGTACAAAACTTCTCCAATGTGGGCTTTTTTTTAAATATATAAAACTATGGATAGTACAATGATTATAATAGCGGGTATTGTGGGTTTGGCCATTGGTTTTGGCATTGCCAAGTTTATGGAGAAAGGCAAGGCCTCCAAAACAATAGCAAATGCGAAGAAGGATGCGGCCCAAATTTTAAAGGAGGCCAAGGTTGAAGGTGAGAACATAAAGAAAGATAAGATTCTACAGGCAAAAGAAAAGTTCCTGGAGTTAAAGGCAGAACATGAAAAAGTAATAATAGGAAAGGACAAGAAAATCAATGAAGCGGAAAAGCGAACAAGGGATAAGGAATCCCAAGTGAGTAGTGAGCTGGCAAGAAACAAACAATTGAATTCCCAACTGGAGAACAAGATCAAGGAGGTTGAGCATAAGCAAGAGTTCTTTGAAAAGAAACAGGCAGAAGTCGATAAGCTTCATAAAAGTCAGGTTCAGCAATTGGAAGTTATTTCCGGATTATCGGCGGAGGAGGCAAAAAGTCAGTTGATTGAAAGTCTTCGGGATACCGCCAAGACGGATGCCATGGGCTATATCCAGACTACTTTGGAAGAAGCAAAGCTTACTGCCCAGCAGGAAGCTAGGAAAATAGTAATCAATACCATTCAAAGAATAGGTACGGAAGAAGCTGTTGAAAACTGTGTTTCGGTTTTCAATATAGAATCCGATGACGTTAAAGGTAGAATCATAGGTAGGGAAGGAAGAAACATAAGGGCCTTGGAATCTGCTACTGGTGTAGAAATTATTGTAGATGATACGCCAGAGGCCATCATATTGTCATGCTTTGATTCCGTTAGAAGGGAAGTGGCTAGATTATCGCTCCACAAGTTGGTGACGGACGGTAGAATACACCCGGCAAGAATAGAGGAAGTCGTTAAAAAGACCGAAAAGCAAATTGAGGCGGAAATCGTGGAAATCGGGAAACGGACGGTAATAGATCTGGGAATTCATGGACTACATCCAGAATTGATAAAGGCCGTTGGAAGAATGAAATATCGCTCGTCTTATGGTCAGAACCTATTGCAGCATTCCCGTGAAGTTGCCAAGCTCTGCGGTGTCATGGCTTCGGAATTGGGTCTTAACCCAAAAATTGCTAAAAGGGCCGGACTGTTACATGATATAGGAAAAGTACCCAACACGGAAGCTGAGGTAGAAACTCCGCATGCAATTTTAGGTATGCAGTGGGCGGAGAAATACGGAGAGAAACCAGAGGTATGCAATGCCATTGGGGCCCACCACGACGAGGTTGAAATGAAAACACTCATTTCACCTATTGTACAGGTTTGTGATGCGATCAGTGGTGCACGTCCTGGGGCAAGGAGACAGGTTTTGGATTCCTATATCCAACGACTTAAGGATTTAGAAGAAATTGCCTTTGGTTTTGGAGGCGTGCAAAAAGCATATGCCATACAGGCCGGTAGGGAGCTAAGAGTAATTGTGGAAAGTGAAAAGGTAAGTGATGAAAAGGCTGCACAACTTTCATTTGAGATTTCCCAAAAAATACAAACGGATATGACCTATCCTGGGCAAGTAAAGGTTACTGTAATTAGGGAAACCAGAGCAGTTAATGTAGCCAAGTAATAAGCATGAAATATTAAAATAAGAGGGAGCCTTTCAGCTCCCTCTTATTTTTTATCCAAGTTCCTAAGCCATAGTTTTAAGGTTTCTATATCCTCTACTGATAGGGCTATTTTATTGCCCTTTGGCATTTTCTTTTTTACAAACACCTGTTTGTTGATTTCTTTAGAGAGGCTATCCATATTCTGAAGGGTAAAATTTTGAACCCTTTTTTTAGATACATGGCATACATTACATTTTTTTTCCAGAACATTAAAAGCATTCTTTTTAAAGGAATCTTGTTCGGAAACGGTATTCTGCGAACTTATTCGTTGTACAGGTTCCAGTGATGTAAATTCTGAAAATGTTAGAAGTGCCAGTACGTTTAAAATGAAAAGATAGGAACTAAACATAGTGGTAATTACGCGATATGAAAAACCTTTGAACGGTCAATTAATATTTTACAGTTTATAGTAAACTGGCATTGCAATGTATCTTATACAGATTACTTTATTCGATGTCCTTGGGTGGTAAATGATAGCCCTTGCTGGCCATATGTTGAAATCATAACCGATTCAAAAATAGGTTCGACACTATCAGGTTCAATTGCCCATTCAAAAATGAAATTGCCTCCTGTACCTCCTTTTTTGTCAAACTCGGCAATAACTATTTCTAAGGTTTCCATGGGTGAAAGTGCTATAGGATTATCTATGTAAGAATGTATTTGATTGCCTTCGGTATCAAAGTAATTGGCCTTTAGCAAATAGGCTTGGATATCCATATTTGGGTTTCTCATACTAACCGTTGCTGTTAAATCTATGGACGTATGCTCGGTATAGCTATAAATCTGGGAATAAACGGACAAGTATGAAGTGCCAGCGATTAAGGAATCCTTTTGATTTAGATTAATTTCCTTATGGCTCCAATCTATTTTGGATATTGGTTCCTCGTATTTTGTCTTATTGGAATTACAACTTATTGCAGATATGCAAAGAGAAAGAACTACGCAATAGGAAATAAGGTTTTTCATATTCTTTCATTTAAGGAAAAATGACCGTTACAAAAACAAAAAAGATTCTTGAATATCGAAAACTAAAAGCGCTATAAGCAAATTATTCCTCTTCGTTGTTATCGGTTTCTTCTAGGGTTTCCTTCTCTAGATTATTCCTAAGGATATTAAGTTTTTTAAGCTTTGTTTTCCAAGAGTCCAAAGCCTCTTTGTGCTTTTCGACCCTGCTTATAACATCTTGTACCAAAGGATTGTTTTCAGAATCACCTGAGAAAAATTGAAGGTTATTCTCCAATTGCCTAATCTCGTTTTTGCTTTCCTCTATTTTCTTCTTGATGAAGCTGCGCTCCTGTTGAATGGCCCGTTCTTGATTATCTTCTTCCTTAAGCTTTTGAATCTTATTTCCATACTTCAACAACTCGGATTCCTGTGGAGTTATATTTAATTTATTGAAAAGCGCATCGATAATTTTACTGAATTTCTGATTGATGTTTTTTTGCTTGAACGGAACATGGCCAATTACTTTCCACTCTTCCATAAACCTTTGAATTTGCTTTACGTCCTCCTCTTTTTTTCCGCTAAGCTTAAAATCCTTCAATCTTGAAATGATATCCTCTTTTTTATTCAAGTTATCCAGTTCCTCTTTATAGGAGTCATTTTTAGAGGCATGTAAACGATCAAAATAATGGTTGCAGGCCTCTTTAAAGTCCTTCCATAATTTATCAGAGTATTTTCTTGGGACATGACCAATTTTTTTCCATTCACTTTGGATGCGCTTCATCTCATTGGTGGCGGAGTCAAAATCTTCACTATCCTTTAGGGAAATGGCAATTTCCAATAAGGCCCTTTTCTTGTCCAGATTGTCCTGTTGATCCTTTTTAAGATTTTTATAGAAGGCATTTTTATTTCTATTAAATGACCTTACGGCACTTTTGAAAGCGCTCCAAGTCTTTTCATTGTCCTTTTGTGGAACTTTACCTGCTTTAAAAAATAATTCCCTTAAATCCTCTAATTTTTTAATCTGTTTCTGTAATGCCCTATGGTTATTGGCAATATTGTTGGACAGGTTTTCAATTTCTTGGATAATCTCATTTTTTCTTTCAAGATTTTGTTCGCTTAGTTTGTCCAATTCCTTGAAATGCTCCTGCCTTCTTTCATGTATTTTTTTAGTGGCACTGCTAAAACGTTCCCATACCTCTTCCCTATGTTCTTTTCCAACGGGGCCTATTTCTTCTTTCCAGATTTTATGGAGCACCTGTAATTCCCTAAAAGCTCGGTTCAAATCGGGCTCAACGGCAAGTGCTTCGGCTTGTTCCACAATTTTTAATTTCTCTTCCAAATTGTGCTTAAAGTCCAAGTCCCTTAGCTCCCTATTCAAATGGAGGAAATCGTAAAAAATTTCTATGTGGTGGTGATAGGTACGCCAAACATTGTTGTATTCCGCCCTAGGAATGGGTCCGGCGTTTCGCCATTTTTCCTGAATTTCCTTAAAAGTCTTGTAGGTGGTGTTCATGTCTTCCTCTATGTTCACCAAGCCTTTAAGATTCTCAATAAGTTCCAGTCTGTATGCTAGATTTTCTTTATGGTTTTTTTCTAGGTTTTTATAGTGCTGATTTCTTTTTTCCCGATAATCTGTATAAACCTCATTGAACTGCCTTTTCGTGACCGAGTTATATTTGAAATCAATTTCGTTTCCTCCATTAGCGACAAAATCTTCTTTCTTTTGTTCAATAAAATCCTGAAACTTTAGATTAAACTCATCCCTTATACTATCAACATGTTTCTTGATAGCCTGTACCTTTTCATTTCTTACAAGGCGTTGTAGTTCTCCAACAAGGTTCTCCATGGACATGGAGTGGTAATCCAAGAAAGGGATTTCGTGTCTTTTTTGAGTTTCGGTATCCTCGGCATCCTCGGCATTACTTTCGTCAATTTCATCTAGGACGTCGACTTCCTTTTCTTCTTCCTCATTGCTTTTGGAATTTTTTGGGAGTTCTTGTGAATCATGTTCCTCTTCAACGGAATCTTCCACCTTTACCACTTCGGGATTTACCTCGGCTTCTTTATTTTCGGGTATTTTTTTCTCGCTTTCTTCAGACATCTTCCAAAATTAGGTGTTTACAAGATAGTAACAACCAATATAATTGCAAAGTATATGGGATTTCTTTTTAGAACCGTGAAAGTGATTCTAATTTTGAGGTTTTTCCAAACATTAGTGCTATTTATTTTTAGGAATTCCAGATTTTCCAAGCTTTTTCAGCTTGTAGCTCTAACATTCTTTGTCCGTTGATTAAGGTAGCTCCCTTTTCTTCACCCATCTTTAAAAAAGAGGTCTTTTCTGGATTGTAGATTAAATCGAAAAGCAGATGGTCCTTTCCCAGATATTGGTAGGGTAGGTCCGGTTTTTTCTCAATTTTAGGGAAGGTGCCCAAAGGGGTGCAATTGATGATCAAGAGGTGATTAACAATTGAATCTTCTGTAAGTTCTTCATAAGTAATACCTTTTGTATGAGGTTTTCTGGAAACAAAGGAATAGGTAATGTTCAAAGTGTCCAATACATGGGCAATAGCTTTTGAAGCACCTCCGGTTCCTAGAATCAATGCCCTCTTATGATGCTTCTTAAGGAAAGGTTCCAAGGATTTTTGAAACCCATAGGCATCTGTATTATGGCCGATTAATTTCCCGTTCTCAAGTTTTATGGTGTTTACCGCCCCTATTTGACTGGCAGTGTCATCTAAATGATCCAAATATGGAATTACTTCTTGCTTGTAGGGAATAGTAACATTTAGGCCTTTCAGGTTTTCCGTATTGGAAATAATGTTCTTGAATCCATGGATGGATTCAATATCAAAATTTACGTAACTGCAATTGTCAAGGCCAAGTTCTTGGAATTTTTTGGCAAAATACCCTCTAGAAAAGGAATAGGAAATATTTCTACCTACCAAGCCAAACTTAAGCAACTCTTTTTCTGTTTTTTCCATACCAATCCAAAAGTAATAAAATGCTTATCCCAAAAAGTACAAAGAAGAACGCCCACCAAGTTTCGGAAGTATTTAGATCAGGAAGATAGCGCTCGTAATTCCTAATAATTTCCTTTCCGTTGGAATCGAAAAGAATATTACCGTTTATATCCTCTTTAAAAATGGTCTTTTTCCAAGGCCATACAACCCCTAAAGAACCGGTAATAAAACCTAGTATTACGGCCGTGGCAATGTGATGATAATGTTTAAGTACATAACTGAGAATATGGGACAAGGTCACTAGGCCCGTCGCAGATCCCAAAGTGAATACGGCCAATATTTTCAAGGTCCTCAAACGCTCTGCGTTCGAAGTAAAGCTAAAATCACCCACTATAATTTCTGAAAAAGTATCATAAAGGGCATTAACGGAATCTACCAAAAGCAGTACATAATTTCCAAGTAAAATAAGAATAAATGAGCCAGATAACCCTGGTAGCGTCATTCCCGAAACACTGATCATTCCGCAAAAGAAAATAAAAAACAGATTGTCGTTTTCCTTTGCAGGACTTAAAAAACTGATTGCGATTCCTACGGTAAGACCTATAAGGGCTGCCGGTATTGTTTTTTTTGTCCAATGCCCAAAATCCTTGCCTATATAATAAATCGAACCCAGTATCATACCAAAAAAGGCGGACCAAACATATAATTCTTTTTTTACTAAAAAGTAATCTAGCACCTTGGAAACGCTGAAGTAGCTTATCAACATACCAAAAATCAACAGTGTAAGAAACGGTCCGTTGATGTATCTATAAAAACTTTTGAACCTGCCGCTAATGAGCAACTTAAACGCCTTTATATTCACTTTTTGAAGGGAGTAGATGAACTCTTCGTAAAATCCGGCCACAAAGGCAACTATACCACCTGAAACTCCAGGAACTTTATTGGCAGCGCCCATGCATAACCCTTTGACTACTAAAAATAGTTTGTCCAGTAAAGTTCTAGAATCGTTCATTTGGGACTTCGCTTACTTTTTGGAAGCTGTTTTTTCCAAGATAAAAATAAGGGAAAAACCTATGAGTGCCGTTACTGAGGCATATAATATTTGAGGATCTCCGTCATAATTGAACGGGGAAGTATTTGTGTCTATTATTACGGTTTTATCTCCGTAAACCTTTGTTTCTAAAATACGTTTCCAAGGCCAAATTTTATTTAAGGACCCTAAAATAAAACCGGTTAGTATGGCCAGAGTAATATTTTTGTAATGGGTGAACATCCATTTTAACAATCTGGCAAAGCTTAAAAGGCCAAAAATAGCGCCTAAACCCACCGTAATAATAACCTTTATATCCCTTCCGTGCACTGCATCCAAAATAGTTTTGTAGGAACCTAAAAGAACCAAGATGAATGCACCGGAAATACCTGGTAAAATCATGGCACAGACTGCCAGTACACCAGATAGAAAAAGAAATGGAAGACTGTCTATGTTTTCATTTGGGGGAAGTGTCGTAATAAAGAAAGCGACTGCCGCTCCCAACAAAAGTGAAAATACAATTCCCAAATTCCAGCGCTTTATTTCTTTTCCAACAAAGAATACACTAGCCAATACCAGACCAAAAAAGAAAGACCAAAGCAACACGGGTTCATTTTCCAATAACCAACTTACAAGCGTGGCCAGCGAAAAGAGACTAATGAAGATACCTGTAAAAAGAGCAATTAGAAAATTACCATTTATTTCTTGCCACACGGCTTTAAATCCAGCTGTTTTCCAAGTCTTTAATAAGCCTAAATTAATGTTGTTTATAGCGGTAATAAGTTCTTCGTAAATTCCTGATATGAATGCTATGGTTCCACCAGAAACCCCTGGAACAACATCAGCGGCACCCATGGCAATTCCCTTTAAGGTTACAAATATGTAATCTAAAAAATTTCTATTTCCCATAAATCTTGGAGTACAACGTCAAGAAGCTTTTTTGTAATTCGCTAAAATAGTATTAATCCATTCGGAATTACTGTATTGGGGGAATTGATTGTTGAAAATATGTAGTTGTTTTCGTTTTTTGTCCAATTTTAGGGCATCAAGAAGGCATATCCTGGCATTGATGTAATCCTTTAAAATTAAATTGAATCCTACCGATTTGTAGATGATTTTTAAATTATTGGGATAAAATTCCCTTCCTTGGGAAAGAATTTGCAAAGCGGACAAGGTATCTCCGTTAAAATGGGCAACATCGGCCCACTTTAACCACGTATCCAATTCATAGTTGCCTAAATCCACTACTTGTTTGTAGGCGAAATCGGCTTGGTCATAATTCTCCAGCGCATAATTGATATTGGCACATTTTTTCCAATACAATGGATTTTCACCGTCTATATTCAAAGCTTTGTTGATATAGTAAAGAGCCTTTTCATAATTTTTGTTATTGTAATAAAAGTTGGTTATGGCAAGCCATCCCTTATCCAATAGGGGATCTTCATGTACCGTTTGGTAAAAATAGTACTTGGCCATTTCATTGTTTTTCAACTTTTCGTAACATTTTCCAATGCGAAGAAACGCATGGGAAGTAGGGTCCTCTATATTGATGGTAGTTTCATAGTTTTCAATGGCCTCTTGATATTTACCCAATTTCTCCAAAACCTTACCCTTTTCAAAATAGGCACCTATAAAAATATCATCTGAAATAATTGCAAAATCAAAGGCCGTTAAGGCTTCTTGGTACATTTGCTTTTCATAATACTGTTTACCCAATTGGTGCCAAGCTACTTGGCAATAAGGGTTCTTGTCCAAATAGTCGTTCAGGTAAATGATTGCCCCATCGTAATCTTCCAAAAACTCAAAACAATAAATAACATTATACAGGGAAGAATAATCTTCATTGTCAAACTCAACACAGCGCATGAAACTCTCCTTGGCCAATTTAAAATCGTCCATAAAAAGATATTCCATGCCCAATAAGGAATAGATGTCAAATGAATCGGAGGTTAGTTCAAGGGCTTTGTGCAACAGTGATACTGCGGCTTCATGATTGTCCTTTTTAGAAAATATGTTGGCTCTTTGGATATAGATTTCTTCATTGTTCACATCCAACAACTGTAATTCATCCAACAATTTTTCCGCATTTTCCAAGTGGTTTTCAAACACCATGACCTCCACCTGCAAAAGTTTTAGTTCAATGGAACCGGGATGTTGTTGTAAGCCTATTTTAATACCTTTTTTCGCCAGGGATATTTTACCATTGTTTAGATAGTGGTGTACTATGTCCTCAAAATCCTCCGCGTCAAAAAAATAGACATCGTCAGTCTTAAGCATGGATTCAAACTTGGTAATGGGCTTATCAGGTTTTTCGTTAGATTCTAACGCCATAGGAACTTATTGGTTAAACTATGTATTTAAAATTAAACTTTTGTGGTTGCGAAGCTCACCGAATGCATGCTATATTATTAACAAATTAGTTAACAAATTATTGCTAGAGGCCGTCCAGTATATTACGGATGATTTCACAGCCTTTTTGAATTTCCTCTTTTGAAATAGTCAGGGGAGGGGATATTCTCACGGCCCTTTTTTCAAATAGCAACCAAAAAAGAATGAGGTTGTTGGCCTTGGCCTCAAGAACAAGTCTATCTACCATTTCAGGAGTTTCCAGGATCAATGCAAGCATAAGTCCTTTTCCGCGGATTTCCTTAATTTTAGGGTGAGCCAATTCTTTTCTGAACACTTTTTCTTTTTCCAGGGTATCTGGAATCAATGAGGATTCCAAAAGTACTTTTAGGGTTGCTAAGCTAGCGGCCGCAATCACCGGATTTCCCCCAAACGTGGTGATATGGCCCATTTTAGGACCATTGCTCAAAGTGTCCATAATGGTGCGACTGGCAATAAAGGCACCAACGGGCATTCCAGATGCCATTCCTTTGCCGATAACTAGAATATCGGGAATACAATCGAAATGGTCAAAAGCAAAAAGTTTTCCGGTTCTGCCAAAACCGGGTTGTATTTCATCTAAGATAAATAAAGCACCTACCTCTTTGCATCGTTCGCTTATTCTTTTCAAGTAGTCGTTTTCGGGCAAAATAAAACCGGCCCCTCCTTGTATGGTTTCAAGAACCACACAGGCAGTTTTTTCGGTAATCAATGCGATATCCTCCTCTTGGTTAAAACGGATGTGGAACACATTTGGGATTAAGGGTCTAAAAGGTGCCTTTCTTTCCTCATAGTCCATGAGGCTCAAACTGCCCATGGTGTTACCATGATAGGCATTATGAGCTGAAATAATTTGCGATCTGCCTGTATATCTTCGTGCCAATTTTAGGGCTCCTTCCATAGCCTCAGTTCCCGAATTGACCAAATAGGTCACTTCAAGATTGGCAGGGAGGTTTTGTTGCAATAATTTTGTGTATTCAGTGGCAGGAGATTGCGCATATTCCCCGTAAACCATTACATGCATATATTCCTCCACTTGCTTTTGTATTGCCATTACGACATCTGGATGGCAATGCCCCAGACTACAGGCCGATACACCTGCAACAAAATCCAAATGGGCATTTCCTTGAACATCATAGATATAGCTGCCCTTGGCATGCGAAATCTCCATGCCAAGTGGGTACAGGGAAGTCTGTGCTTGATATTTGAGGAAGTCCTCCTTCATTTAATCAGGATTATTATTTTTTTGAGGAATTTTTGCCCTTTGGGTCCGTTGCTTTGGAATTGGGAATATTGTTGACTGGATCACTGCTATTTTGACTCCGTTCCTCTTCTTCCGCGTCGATATCTATTGGATTATCGATACCCCTAATGGTGACCAATTCAATGTTATTATCATCCTCATCAAATATACCGTCCTTGGTAAGGATGCGTTCATCGCCCCGCCAAATAAAACCCTTAAGGATTCTACTGTTCTCCGGGAGCTCTGCCTCCGTAAAAATAGTCCCGTCCGGATTGGTAAAAAAAGTAAGATCCTCCACATCGTTATTGGCCATGGTTATTCTGATGGCACTACAGACCGTTTTATCTATCCCGATGAGTTCATCGTCATCATTGTACATGTAATAGATTACTTCGGTGTTTTGAACAAGATCGATAATCTTTAACTCGTTTTCGATAAATTGACCATACAAATTGATACCCTTAGCTTGATTATATCCTTTTTTACTGATACTGTCCAAGGAGATGATGAAGGCGTTTTCAAGAACTTTTAGTGAATCGAGCTTTTCCGTTTCCAAGTTTGAAATTAAATGTATACTGTCGCCCGTCATTTGGTTAGCACCGTTCCATAAAATGGGGTTTTTTATGAGTTGGGTAATACCTGTTTTTTCCTCGGAATGGATGGAATCGCATTTACCGCTCAGGTCCTTTTTAAAGAACTTGGCATTTCTAAAGGCCCTTGTAATCCGTTCTTCCGGTTTGCCGGTAATCATTAAGGTATCACCGTGTACATACAGCGAGTCTTGTTCCTGTTCCTGAACTAGTATCGAGACCGCTCTTTTTGTGGCAAAAACCGAATCCTTTGCTTTATGGACTTCTGCATAATGTGCCCGGATGACCCCTTTGTTTATGGTATCCGTAACGGTGATGTTATTGGTTGCCGAGGCAAATTCCCTGGCCTTGTTGAAATACACGCTATCGCCTTCCACGATACGGTTGTTGTAGTTGATTTTCGTATTCTTGATACCGTAGCCACTTTCAACCTTGGTATCGTAAAACCCTCTTTCACAATAGATTTTATAGGTTTCCCCAACTATGGTTGAAGGACCGTACATATAGGCGTTTTTAGAGGTTGTATAGTAATCAAGTTGCTCCGAATCCAATATGTACTCCGGATTATCGATATGGACACTGTCCAAAAACTGATATTTCTTTAACTCCATAAAATACCTACCTATTTTGCTTGTTAAAGTATTAGCGGAATCTATTACGGTACCGTTGTCCTGATAGTAGGCCTCCTGTTTGATTCTGTCTAAGCGTAAGGTGTCCGTTCTTAGGGTCATTTGTGCGTTCTTTAGAACTACATCCCCCCAGGCCTTTGCTAGTTTGTCGTCCCCCTGATAGTTTATCTTTTTTGCGGTCATCTCTACGGAATCCCCTTGTTTTAAAAGTACGTTGCCAATGGCCTCGAGACGATTTTCTTTTTGAAAATAGATAGCCACGTCACACCACAAATCTGCACCTTGGTGTTCAAACTGGACCTGTCTTTCATCTTTACTGAAAATGGAAGCTCCGGGATATTCAGTTTCGTTTTTTGTGAAATTCGCCCCATAAACAATATTGATTTGTTTGGGTTCTTCATCGGTTTCTTGGGAGAAACCGGAAAAGGCTAAGAGCATGGACAAGGTTCCTAATAGGATATAACGCAACACAAATTTTTTTCCAAAAATAGGATTTTTAGTATAGGTCAACACCACCTTAGCATACTTTTAGGAATCCCTACTTGAAATTTAGGATATATATATTCGAAAGAATCAAGGTGGACCATCATTCTAAAGGGTCGCCACTATCAAATGGGTACACTATGCTATTATTGAATGGGTTGTGGCTTTCTATTCAATTTGTATTTCTTTCCGAATCCGGAATTGTTGGGTTCAAATGGAGACGATAACGTCACATCTACCCCATTTACAGGGATTTCATCTTCTTGGCCCAAAGCCCAAAAGATTCCGTTCATGGCAATTTTCCTAACCTCTGGAAGCTTAAAATCATATGGGTGCCCCAGTGTAGTAAAAAATACCCTTGCCTTTTTACCACTTTTCCCGGTATATCTTTTGGTCCAGGCTACTGGGTTCGTCAGCGGGAACTTATCCAAGTTGCCATCGATTTCATGTTGTGATTTTAAGGAATGTCCTAGGAGAATGGGCTCTGAATCCCCATAGAGGCTCCAATCCCCTCCATCTACATGATAGAGCCAAGAATATGCTTTAAAAGGTTTGAACCCGTTTAGGATTTTATTGGTGGAGTCCAAGGCCGTAATTTCGGTTACAGGAAATTTTCCATCATCAAAATGTCCGTGATGGGTAATCCATTGTTGGCCGAATACCTTGGTGGGCCACTCATTGTTCCAGTATTCCAAAGCAGGATCTTCATAATTAAAGGCATGTGTGGCCGTTCTAAACCCTACAATTGGTTTTCCGGATTCTACATAATTGGAGATATAATCCCTTTCTTCTTTTGGTAATTGCCGAAACCGAGTGAAAATGACCATTAAGTCAGCATCCTCAAGGGCATCCAAGTTGGAAATATGGTCCGTTCTATTCGGGTCTATCGTACCCGTAGAATCCAAGGCATAGCAAACGGTCACCTTAGCATTCAACTCCCTTTTGGCGATGGAGGCGAGCATGGGCATGGACTCCTCGGAACGATATTCCTCATCCCCCGTAACAAAAACGATATGTGGGGGATTTTCAGTTTTTGCTTCTTCGGTTTCGGGTTGTTTTTTTTCTTCCTTACAGGAAAAAACAAGCATTAGAAGTATGGATAGCAAAACGTGTTTCAACTTGAATATTTGGGTCATACCAGTCTTTTTTACATATTATTTCATGGGGTGTTCCTTCAATAATTCCTCCGGAGTATAAAATCCATTTCGGTCCTTAGTGGCATCCCTGATTTTTTTAACCGACTCAGATTCTATCACGGAGGACTTGTTGCCAAAGGCATTGCGTACGTAGGTCAATACCGCAGCAACCTCTTCATCGTTCAATAGTCCCTTAAAAGGCATCATGGGAACTTGTCCTTCGTAATGATTGCCCATCACGTCCATGGGTCCATACAGTCCATGTAAAACCAATTTTATGAGTCTCTCTTCATCCCCGGTAACCCATTGTTGGTTTACCAATGTGGGATAACCCGCCTGTTGAAGACCTGTCCCACTTTCTTGGTGACAGGTTATACAGTACCCCTCGGTCTCGTAAATTTTCTTTCCTTGGGCGAATACTTTTAAATCATCTCCCTCAAGGGTAGTGATGAGGTTTTCTTCTTCGTCTTTGTTCAAAAAGTTTCCGGTAAGCCTAGTTTCGGCGAATTTAAAGGAATCTTCCATCCATCTGTCCAAAGGATGTTCTCGGGCAACCTCCAAAATTTCCATTCCCTTTTTTTCCGGTAACCATGAAGCCGCGGTAATGGCTTCTAAACGCACTCTCCCATGAGAATCGGCAGCGGCAATTTTCAAAAGTTCTTGGGAATTTTCCAGTTGATGCCCCATATACCTCAATACTCTCACCGAGGCGGCCCGAACCCGATGATCTTGGGATTGGAGAAGTTCCTCAAGAAGTTTCTTGTCCACCTTGTTTAAACCCCATGTTACCCATAGCGCTTCCAATCTCTGGTGTTCATAATTTTCATCGTTTTTATCCAAATTGGAAACCCATGTTTGTAGTTTCTCCAATACTTCATCCGTATTCCTGGCTCTAAGTTCCCTTCGGGTCCTGTATCTGGTTCTGTATTCGGGAAGTTTTAGGTTGTCCAGTAGCACCTCAATTGTGGCACCATCAATTTTTGCCGGTTGTACCAAAGGTCTTGAGGGATAGGTGATTCGGTAAATCCTTCCGTGAACATGGTCCCGTAAGGGGTCACGAGCATTGTGTTGCATGTGACCGATGAGGACATTGTGCCAATCCACAACATATAGGGAACCATCCGGGGCAAACTCCATTTCTACGGGCCTGAAGTTTTTATCTGTACTGCTGATGAGGTCTTGACGGTGTTTTGTCCTATATCCCGTACCGTCTTCCATTACCTGATGTTGTTTCATACCCAAGAAACCAATGGAATTGGCCAAGAGCATATCTCCTTGGACTTCATCTGGAAAATGTCTGCTGGAAATGAATTCTAACCCCGAGGTTGGTCTAACCCGGTGGGCCTCCTCTATGAGGTCTTCGGTAAGGGGGGAAGCTACTCCATAAATCGACTTCAAGGTACTTGGCATCATCCAGTTTACCGTGGTACCGGAAGTATGCAAGAAAAAATCTTGACCCCAATCGTCAAAGGCAATACCCCATGGATTAGGAATGCTCACTTGTACCGCACGTTCCAATTTTTTTCGTTGCGGATTGTAGCGATAAAATCCGCCATTGGTTGCTCTAACCGGTCCGTAAGAGGTCTCCACATTGGTATGGAGAAATATTCCTTCCGCCATGTAAAAAGCTCCAGATGGATCGGCACAAAAAGCAGAAATGGCGTGATGGGTATCGTGATCGTCAAAACCGCTCAATATAATTTCAAGTTTATCGGCCCTATCATCCCCGTCGGTATCCGTTAAAAGTTTTAGGTTGGTACCTTGGCTTAGATATACGCCCTCTGGGGCAAACTCGAATCCTATGGGAAGGTGAAGGCTGTCCGCAAAAACGGTTTGCTTATCGGCCTTACCATCATTATCGGTATCTTCCAGAATTAATAATTTGTCATTTGGTTTGGCATCCCCAATTCGGTAATGTGGATAGGAAGGTAGAGTGGCCACCCAAAGCCTTCCTTTGTTATCAAAGGATATCTGAGCGGGATTTGCAAGATCCGGAAATTCTTTTTCCGAAGCAAACAATTCTACTTTATACCCATCGGGTACCGTTAGGGTTTCCAAAGCATCCTCACCGTATTTATACGTAATTATTTCGCCTTCGTCAGCGAGATTGTAGTTGGTTTCAACTTCGGGGAGCACTGTGGTTTTGGCATCCGCTTTCGCGATGTCAAAATCTTCATTTTGTAAGAGAGACCAAATGGCGGTATCCCGGATGGCCGTCATTTCCCTCACCTTGATTTTTTCATAGGGATAATTGTCCGGGCCGAAGGGGTCGTAACGTCTCCCATAAGCATGCACCCCATTGGGGATCTTGTAATCGTTGTGCCAATAAAAGTTTTTTTCATTTACCATTTTGTTAATAGCCATACGTTTGGACCCACCACCTACATTCGAGATTCCAGTTATTTTTTCTGCCAGATATGCTGCGAATTTTTCATATCCTTTTTTATTCAATTGGGAACCATCTATGGTATGGTCTTCATCATCCTCAAACCATTCCTGGGTAGGAGCAAAAACATCAATAAAGGGTATCTGGTTGTTAAAACTGATTTCTTTTATGGCCTGGGTGTACAGTTTTAAATTTTCATTTTCCTTTTTGCCATTGGGCAGGTCCATTTTATTGGAAAGGTCTTCAAAGGCAATAGGGGATACCAGTACCAATTTTGGGCTATTTTTTCCATTATAGCTCTGATTTTTGGTATGTTGGATAAAAGCCTCCAACTCTCCCTTGAAATTTTTCAGACCCTCCGGACCTTCGAAAGATTCATTGTAACCAAAGAACCCGATAATTACATCCGCATTTAATTGGGTCAACCACTCATCCGGACTAGGAAAGAATCCTTCGCTTCCCGAATTTTGGGCCAATTCGGTTTGAAACTTTTCCGCTCCCGGAAATGCCCAAGGGGAGTTTCTTGCGGAATGCGGTCTAAAGCCTGGAGTATTTCCACCATCACACATATTTCTAATCTGCAGCGAATCGTTGGGGAACCTCAAATGCATTTCGGTTTCTAAAAAGCCAAAATTTTGCATTCTGGAACCTAAGTTGTTTCCAATAAGAACAATGCTGTTTTTGGGATTAATTTCTACAAGGGGGGCTTTTCGTTTTTCACATGAATAAAGCACAATGAATAGTAAAATTAACGGGAGAAGGTACTTGTTAAGAAATTTGAATTTCATTGGTTGGATATAAATACCATTAAATATAAATATAAAAAAGCCACTGGTAAGTGGCTTTTTCTAGTTTTAATCTGATTCCATACTTAGAAATCCCGATAATCACCTGCTAAATATTGATTGGCCTCCTCTTCTGCGAATTTGGCATTTTGGGCGTCCCAATGGAGCGTTTGGTTGGGAAACCTTCCTGCAATCACACCTAATAAAATAGTTTCGGTCAGTCTGGAAGCATAAGAGAACGGAGCGCTTGTTTCGGCTTCACCTAAACATGCGTCCACAAATTGATGATAATGTTTAGGTCCTTCAGAAGCGTAATCCCGAATAGGTTTTCCCATATTATTGGCTTGCTCTACCTGCGCAATCTCTTCTGAAATGTCTACATATTCACCATCCACAATTTTTTGTGGTAGCTGCATGAAATGTGGTAACAAAAGCCTTCCCTTGTCACCAACGAACATAGCGCCTTGCTCAGGAAGTTGCCCTGCTTCTGCAACGCCCGCGTCCAAGGATATTTTGTCTTCCACGGATTCCTCGGTATCGGAATTGGAACCTGCTTTCATGGCAGCAGCACTATTTGGTAATTTTAGGTCCTCATTCATTTCCGGTGCACCTGGTCCATCGTACCATATCCATTTCAAGGATTCTGCTGTATGTTTTGTGCCTGGAAATTCGTAGGTCACAATATTCTTTTCTGGAAAGCCAAAACCTGTTGGTTCCCTACATTCGTTTTTAATGGTCCTGGGTACGTCCAATTCCAAAGCATTATATGGGGTGTCAAAAATATGAACCCCCATGTCCCCTAAAGTCCCACAGCCATAATCCACTAGTTTCCTCCAATTTCCAGGGTGATAGAAGCCTTCCTTATAAGGCCTTTCTGCTGAAGTACCCAACCAAAGATTCCAATCCAAAGTCTCTGGAACCGGATCTGAACCTTCTGGTTCTGGTCCGTCATATCCCCAATTTTTAGGTGACCAGGCGTGCACGGTGTGCACTTTTCCTATAATGCCGGATTGAATCAGTAACGTAGCCAGTTTATAATCATAGAAGGAATGTACCTGTATTCCCATTTGGGTCACCAAACCCTTCTCTTCGGCCAGCTTTTTCATGGACCTGGCTTCGGAAACATAATGAGTCAAGGGTTTTTGGCAATATACAGGTTTGTTCATGTTCATGGCCATCATAGATGCAGGTGCATGGGTGTGGTCCGGTGTACTTACAATGACAGCGTCTATTTCATCACCAATTTCTTCCAGCATAACTCTATAATCACTATAGGTTTTAGCATTGGGATGCAATTTTTTAGCTGCGGCAAGGTTGTTGGCATCCACATCGCAAAGTGCGGTTACATCTACCTTGGCATGTGAGGAGATATCCCTTAAATCCTCACCACCCATATTACCTACGCCAATATGGGCCGTTCTAAGACGGGTAAGCGGAGCTTTGGCCATTTCTTTTTGCTCTTCCTTGCATGCCATAAATATAGAGGGCATGATTGCGGTAGATGAGGCAAGTATGGCCGATTTTTTTAAAAATTCCCTTTTTTTCATCTGTTAGTCTTTGAGTTTAAATTTATTGGTCAGCTGTCATTCGCATAAGAAAACTCCGTGTAATAATAAAAGTTCACTTAGGCTTATTCCATATGTTTGGTTAGAGTTTTTTTATTTTAATGTTACGGAACCAGATGGGACTGGAATGGTCTTGGAGTCCTATATAGCCCGTTTTATATTTTCCATAGTCCTCGCTATTTTTCCATTTGTCCGAATTCTTTCTTTCATACCAATCTTCTGACCACGGTACAAAGGACAGCAACATTTGTCCATTTAACCAATGCTCTACTTTTTCCGGGGTAAAAACAATCTTTGTGGTGTTCCATTCGCCTACAGGATGCAATATTTTTTTACTTGAATCCGCAGCGTGCATGGCATAGTCAGAACCCGTTTGTTGTAAGGGCTTTAATTCCTCTGGGTTTTCAGTGTACCCAAGACTTTTATTGTATTCCGTGAGGTCGTGAATTTTCGCATAGTTTTCATCATCTATCAACTGATATTCCGGAGCCACTTCAGGTGGACCATCGTATCCCTCCTTGAGGTGATAAAAAATTCCACTGTTGCCGCCCTCAGGTAATTTCCATTCAATATGCAGTTCAAAGTTGTCAAACTCCTCGGCACCGTAGATAATGTCCTTGCCTCCTGTGTAATCCTGTTCCAATCCCAATTCGGTATCAAAAGTGAGTGCGCCATCCTTGGCAATCCATCCCGGGGGAAGTTCATCTCCATTATAGGCTCGCCAACCTTGGGTACTTTCACCATCGAACAATACGATCCATTCTTCGGAAGCTTCCTTTTCAACTGAATTCAATGTTTTTTCTTCTTTTTTATCGGATTTGCATGATAGCGTTATTAAAAAAAGGACAGGCAGGAACTTTAAATATTTCATTTTGAAGTTTAGAAGGTTTTTGGTTTGAATGGTAATTTAATAAAAAAAGGATAGCGATACCGACTTTTGTCCGTACCGCTATCCTAAAATTTATGAATTCTCTGTTTTATCGAAGGATTGTTTGGGTCCTATCCGGCCCAACGGAAACTATTTTTATGGGTACTTCCAATTCCTTCTCTAAAAACGTGATATACTCTTTTAGTGCCTTTGGAAATTGATTTTCACTATCCATTTTAGTAAGGTCCTCTGCCCAACCGTCCATTTCGGTATAAATGGGGGTCACGTTTTCAGCTTCAATATTAAAGGGCAAATGTTCTATTTTTTCTCCCTTGTAATTATATGCGGTGCAGACTTTTAGTTTTTCAAAACCACTCAAAACATCACCTTTCATCATCATCAATTCCGTAACACCGTTAATTCTTACGGCATATTTCAGTGCGACCAGATCCAACCATCCACATCGTCTGGGTCTTCCTGTTGTGGCCCCAAATTCGTTTCCTACTCGGCCCATGGTTTCACCAACCTCATCGAAAAGTTCCGTTGGGAATGGTCCGCTTCCTACCCTTGTGGTATACGCCTTAAAAATACCCTTAACTTCCTTTATCTGATTAGGGGCTATGCCCAGTCCGGTACAGGCACCTGCTGCTGTGGTATTGGAGGAAGTTACGTAGGGATAGGTTCCAAAGTCAATGTCCAATAATGAACCCTGTGCACCTTCTGCCAATATTTTTTTACCTGCCTTTTGGGCTTGATAAAGATATTCCTCACTATCAATAAATGTTAATTCCTTTAGGTCTTTTACGGCTTTAAAGAACTCCGCTTCCAGTTCTGCCAAATCGTATTGGATGTCCACGTCATAGAAATTTATCATCGCCTCGTGTTTATTGGCAAGGCTCCTATATTTTTCTTTCCAATCGTCCAGTTCCAAATCTCCAATACGCATTCCGTTCCTACCTGTTTTGTCCATATAGGTAGGGCCAATTCCCTTAAGGGTGGAACCGATCTTGGCTTTACCTTTTGCTGCCTCGGAGGCCGCATCCAACAATCGATGCGTTGGAAGGATTAAATGTGCCTTCCTAGAAATAAGCAAGATGGATTTTATGTCCAGGTCAAACTTCTTTAAGTTGTCAATTTCCTTTTTGAAAATTACAGGGTCTATTACCACACCATTACCCACCACATTTATGGCGTTTTTATGAAAAATTCCTGATGGAATGGTATGTAGTACGTGTTTAATACCGTCAAATTCCAAGGTGTGGCCTGCGTTTGGACCTCCTTGAAAACGGGCTATAATATCATAATTTTTTGTGAGTACATCAACGATTTTTCCTTTTCCTTCGTCCCCCCATTGTAGGCCCAACAATAAATCTACTGCCATTTAAATAAACTTGCTTGATTAATTATTTGTGTTTTCTGGATTATTTTTTACTCCGTAAAAATAGAGTGAATGTGTGTTGATCTTGATATCGAATACTTCTTCTATCGTCTTTTTAATGGATTGTATCCTGGGGTCGCAAAATTCCATGACCTCTCCCGTATCAGTGAGTATTACGTGGTCATGTTGTCGATCAAAATATGATTTTTCGTATTGCGCCTGATTTTTTCCAAATTGATGTTTACGCACCAACTTGCAATCCAATAACAATTCTATAGTATTGTATAAGGTAGCCCGGCTTACGCGATAGTTCTTATTCTTCATTTTGATGTATAGCGATTCAATATCAAAATGATCGTCGCTATCATAAATTTCCTGAAGAATGGCATACCGTTCAGGAGTTTTTCTATGTCCATTATCCTCCAAAAAAGAGGTAAAGACATTTTTTACTATTTCCTGATTCTTATCGGAACTCATATAATTTGCATTAATATGCAAAGGTACAGTTAAATTTTAATTCCCTTTCTAAAGTCGGGTCACTTTGTCTATACCGTTTATCTGTTGTAGATTTTCCGTTAGCCTGTTTAGGATTCCCTTATTTTTTACCACTACGGTTATTCTTCCGGTAAAGGTTCCACCATCCGTACTAAAGTTGAGGTTGCGCATGTTCACGTGCATATTGTCCGATATAACTTCAGTGATTTCGCTCACTAACCCCAAGTTATCTATGCCCGTTAATTGAATATCTGCCTTGAACTCTTCCTGGGATGAATCCACCCATTTTGCCGTGATGATCCGGTAGGCATAATTGGATTGTAAGGAAATGGCATTGGGGCAATTCTTTTTGTGAACCTTGATGCCTTCCGATACGCTTACAAAACCAAAAACATCGTCTCCTGGAATTGGATTGCAACATTGCGAAAGTTTATAGTCCAATTTTTCCTCTTCCTTGCCAAAAACCAAAAGGTCAAATTTGGAAGTAATTTCTTCCCTGTTGACATCCTCGGGAGCAGGGGATCTTCTGATTTTATTCTTAAAGAAACTGATGAACGCATTGCTATATGACGAAGCGAAATCCCTGATCATCTGGTTATCTATAGAGCCAATACCCACTCTAAAGAATAGGTCCAAACTGGTTTTGAGCTTAAAATAGGTAACCATCTTGTTGATGGAATCCTCGTTAAGGGTTATTTTCTGCGATTTCAACTTACGCCTTAAAATTTCCTTGCCTTCCTCTGCAACGGATTTCTTTTCCTCTCTTAAGACGGATTTAATCTTAGACCTTGCCCTGGCCGTTGTGGCATAGTCCAACCAGTTCTGATTGGGTTTTGCCTGCTCCGAAGTAATGATCTCAACCTGGTCCCCGCTATGCAAAGTCGTATTTAAGGGTACAAGTTTCCCGTTAACCTTGGCACCCCGGGTGCGCATGCCTACCTCGGTATGGATATTAAAAGAAAAATCCAGTGGGGTTGCACCTTTTGGGAGGGATTTTAATTCCCCTTTTGGAGTAAAAACGAAGATTTCCTTGGAGTATAGGTTCAATTTAAATTCCTCCACAAAATCGACGGCGTTGGAGTTGGAATTTTCCAGGGCCTCTTGGAGCTTGTTTAGCCACACCTCAATTCCTTGTTCCTTTTGGTCCCCATGTTTGTACTTGAAGTGCGCGGCATACCCTTTTTCTGCAATTTCGTGCATTCGTTCACTTCTAATCTGTACCTCCACCCATTTTCCTTTTGGGCCCATGACGGTAATGTGAAGTGCCTCATAACCGGTTGATTTGGGTGATGATATCCAGTCTCTTAACCTTACAGGATTGGGCGTAAAGTGGTCCGTTACAATGGAGTATATTTTCCAGGCCAAAAACTTTTCGTTCTTGGCATCGGACTTATAAATGATCCGAATTGCGAACTTGTCGTAAATCTCATCAAAGCCTACATTTTGGGCTTTCATTTTTCTCCTCATGGAGAAAATGGATTTCATCCTACCTTTTATGTAATAATTGAGACCTTCCTGTTTGAGGGAATTGTCTATGATTTCAGAAAATGCATCAATATAGGCCTGCTGCTCTTCCTTGCTTTCCTCGATTTTACTTTTTATATCATTGTAAACATCTGGTTCTGTATATTTTAAACTGAGGTCCTCAAGCTCGGTCTTAATGTTATAGAGGCCAATTCTGTGTGCTAAAGGAGCATAAATGTAAAGGGTCTCGGAAGCTATTTTTACCTGTTTGTGCTCCGGCATGGAGTCCATGGTGAGCATATTATGGTAACGATCGGCTATTTTAATGATGATTACCCTAACATCATCATTAAGGGTCAATAACATTTTCCTGAAGTTCTCCGCCTGTTGGGAGATGTTCATATCCTTTTTAAGGTGGGATATTTTGGTAAGGCCATCCACGATTCGGGCTACGGTTTCACCGAACATACGATCAATGTCGTCCAAGGTGTATTGTGTATCCTCTACCACATCATGTAAAAGCGCCGAGGCAATACTCACGGCATCAAGACCGATTTCTGAAGCTACTATTTTGGCGACCGCAATGGGATGAAATACATAGGCCTCTCCAGATTTCCTACGTTGGTCCTTATGGGCATCTACGGCAACCTCAAAAGCACTACGAATCAATTTTTTGTCATCCTCCGATAAGGTCTGATAACTTATCCGCAAGAGCTCTTTGTACTCCTTTGCTATTAACTTGTTCTCCTTTTCTATTGCAGCCTGTGTCATACTATTTTAAAATTAGTATAATCCTAGATGGTAGACAACAAAAATTATGCCTTTAAATTTCTGACCCTCTCTACTAATGGAGGATGTGAGTAATGCACAAAAACGTAAGTGGGATGAGGCGTAAGGTTGCTTAAACTGTTCTTCGAAAGTTTTTTTAGGGACGTAACCAAGGGAGCCGCAGCAAAGGTGGTTTTTGCAAAATCGTCCGCTTGATATTCAAATTTCCTGGAGAAGTAATTCATTAACAGACCGGTAAGCTCAGAAATAGGGCTGTACAATATCCCGAAACCTATCAAAGCCGCATGAAAACTGGGTTGGTCAACCCCAACTGCCAGGGATATATTCGGATTATTAATGAATATGGAAAGGATGAACAACATAAAGCCCGTAAGTAGGATAGAGGATACCAAATTAAATATGATATGGTTTTTCTTGTAATGCCCTATTTCATGGGCCAATACGGCCACTATTTCATCCTCATCCAAGTCATTGATCAAAGTATCATATAAAGTAACCCTTTTCTCTTTTCCAAAGCCCGAGAAGTAGGCATTCGCCTTTGTGGATCTTTTGGAGCCGTTTATGACGAAGATGTTTTTAAGTTCAAAGCCTACATTGCTTGCGTAGGATTCAATTTTTTGTTTTAGTGTTCCGGCTTCAAGAGGTTCCTGCTTGTTAAAAAGGGGTACTATCAATTTGCTGTAGAACAAATTGATGAATATGGTAAATGCCGCAATTAATACCCAAGTATACACCCAAAAATTTTTACCGGCCCCTTGAAAGAACCAAATGACCAAAGAAAGTAAAACTCCTCCTATAACAATGGTCATCAGCCAACTTTTAATTTTATCGATTATAAAAGTCTTAACGGTGGTTTTATTGAATCCGAATTTTTCTTCAATCACAAAAGTTTGGTAATAGGAGAGGGGCGTGCCCAGAAAATCACTGCCAATCATAATGATTCCAAAAAAAAGCAACGTCCGTAGGATTTCATTTTCGGTAACATCACGAACTATGGAATCTACAAGACCGAATCCACCAAAAACTAAAAAACCAACAATCAGTAATAGTGAAAAAGTGGAGGTAATGATACCGAACTTATAATTGGCTCGTTTGTACTCCTGTGATTTTTTATATTCCGCTGCGCTATATACATCTTGAACATCCTCAGGTATAGGGTCCCCGAATTTCTTGGCATTAAGATGGTTTAGTATTGTGGTGAGAATAAAATCCCCTATGAGGATCACTAGAATGCAATAAAAAACAAAGGTGTGGTCCATATTGGCTTTTGAGATTAACGAATGAAAATCGGTTTTGTTATCCTATCCGTTGACGTTTCGCCTCAAAGATAAGTATTGCCGCGGATACGGAAACATTCATGGAATCTATGGCACCTTCCATAGGTATAATGATGTTTTGGGTAGAATTGGTAAGCCACTCCTCGCTAAGCCCACTATGCTCGGTACCTACCACTATGGCCGTAGGTCCGGTGAAATTTATGGAGGTATACGGTTTGGATGCCGTTAGGGCCGCACAATAGATTGCTATTCTCTTTTCTTTCAAAAATGAAATTATTGAAGAGGTATCTGCCATAACTATCATTTTGGAAAATACGCACCCTACACTCGATCGTATAATATTGGGATTATACAGATCCGTTCTGGGATTCGCAATGATAACGGCATCAAGGTTTGCGGCATCGGCAGTTCTAAGAAGTGCTCCTATATTCCCAGGTTTTTCAGGGGCTTCTGCCACTAAAATTAGTGGGTTTGCTTGGGTAAGGTGTAATGAATTCAGTTCGTGGTTTTTGGCCTTAGATATGGCCATAATACCTTCTGTGGTATCCCTATGGGCCAATTTCCCATACACCTCAAGGCTTACTGAAATCAAAGGGGTATTTTCTATTTTAAAAGAAGCTTTCAACGCTTCTATTGAGATAAGTTCGGGACAAAAAAAGATGGTGTCCATAGTATAATTTCCTTTGGTCGCAAGCTCAAACTCTTTTCTACCTTCCAAAACAAAGAGTCCGGATTTCTTTCTTTCCCTTGATTTTTCCTTGAGTAAAAGTGTCTTTTTTATCAGAGGGTTCTGTAGGCTACTAATATGTTTTACATCCTTCATTGGTTACAAAAGTAGTCGTTTATGTTAAGTATTGCATCTAGCTTCGACCTATCTAAAAATCGAAATTCAAAATGATGATAAAAAAAATCGCTTTCGTAGTCTTGGCCCTAAGTGTATTTAGCTGTAAGGATAATTCAGAAAAGGAAAAGGAAATGAAAATTATAAAAAATGAAGTTTCGGAACCTGTTGTCAGAAAATATCCGGAGGCGCTGGAAAAAGTATTTAATGCCCATGGAGGTATAAATGCCTGGGGAAAATACAGAACCTTGACTTATGAAATTCCACGAGAACCGAACAAGGAAATCCATACCGTTGATCTGTATAACAGAAAGGATGTAGTTTTAATGGGCAATGTGGAATTAGGGTTCGATGGTACCCAAGTATGGTTACAAGATCCTGATAATAGTTATCAAGGAGATCCCGTTTTCTATCATAACCTCATGTTCTATTTTTATGCCATGCCTTTTGTGCTGGGGGATAAAGGAATACACTATGGAGGAACGGAGGATTTGGAATTTGAAGGGAAGTCTTACCCTGGAATAAGCATTACTTATGATAATGGTATTGGCACTTCGCCAAAAGATGAATATTATCTTCATTATGATCCGGAGACCCATCAAATGGCTTGGTTGGGATATACTGTTACCTACAGAACAGGAGAAGATTCCGATAATATAAAATGGATTCGTTACAATGATTGGAAAAAAGTAGCGGATGTTCTTTTACCTAAATCCATTTCGTGGTACGATTACGAAGGACGAACAATTAAGCAAGTAAAAAATACCGTACATTTTGAGAATATACAACTAAGTGAAAAGCCCAAAAGAAATGGGTTTTATCAAAAACCGGAAGGAGCTGTTTTTGTTGAAGGTAAGAGCCAAACTTAATGAAAGGTTAAATAGGAAGGTAACTAATTCGTTTCTTCCAGAATAATAAGTAATTTAGGGTTTTGAGTAATCTATGGCCTCGGCCAAAAATATGAATTGTTCATGGACCTACTTTTTTTCGGGATTGCAAAGGATATTGTTGGTGCCTCCCAAATTAAGATGGATTTTGGAGGAAAGTTACCAAAGTCTGTTTCTGATTTAAAATCGGCGTTGAAGGATAAGTACCCAGAATTTTCCAAGTTGTCTTCTTTGGCTGTTGCGGTTAACAGTGAGTATGCCGATGATAATGTTCAATTGCAAAGTAGTGATGAGGTGGCAATAATACCACCGGTAAGCGGAGGATAATGAACAAAATCATAGAAATAGTAAAGGAACTCGATACCAATAAGGTATATCAGGAATTGTCCCATCCTCAAAGTGGTGGTATATGTGTATTTGTTGGTTCTGTGCGGGAGATTACCAATAATGAACAGGTCATGGCGCTGGAATTTGAGACCTACGAATCCATGGCCCTAAAGGAGATGCACAAATTGGCCGACGTTGCGTTGGAGAAATGGAATTTGAACAAAGTAGTTATAAAACATGCTGTTGGAAAGAAGGAAGTGCAGGACCCGGTTGTTATCGTGGGGGCATCATCGGCCCATAGAACTGCGTGTTTTGAAGCTTGTCGGTTTTTAATAGACACCCTAAAGGAAACCGTGCCCATTTGGAAAAAGGAAATGTTCAAAAATAAATCGGTCTGGGTTTCAGCACATCCTTAAAACCAGTTTATGGAAAAGATAAATTTAGAGGACGTTTTGAGTTGCCAACACTAAAGATTATATTGAAGGAATATGTTGATAGATAATCACAATAGAAGAATTAATTACCTAAGGCTTGCGGTAACCGACCGTTGTAACCTGCGTTGTAACTATTGCATGCCGGCCGAAGGAATAAATTTCGCAAAAAATGATAAGCTGCTCACCATTGAGGAGCTCAAGGTTTTGAGTGAAATTTTGGTCGATCAAGGAATCGATAAGATTAGGATTACAGGAGGGGAACCTTTCGTGAGAAAGGATTTGATGGATCTTTTAAGGCATTTGGCCAATTTGGAAGGACTCAAGGATATTTCCGTGACCACTAATGCTACTTTGATAGGGCCATATATCGATGAATTAAAGGCGTTGGGTATAAAAAACATCAATGTAAGCTTGGACGCCATTAATAAGGCCACTTTTGAAAGAATTACAAGAAGGGATCAATACGATACAGTCCATAATAATCTGATTCGATTAATCAGTGAAGGATTCAATGTTCGGATTAATTTTATCGCCTTGGACGGACAGAACACACAAGATATATTACCTGTTCTAGAACTGGCCAAACACTATCCGGTATCCGTGCGTTTTTTAGAGGAAATGCCTTTTAACGGCGGCTCTAAATCATTTCAAAAAATTACTTGGGACTACAAGCATATTTTAGAGCATATCAAAAAAGAGTATCCAGATTATTACAAATTGGATTCGCCTAAAACGTCAACATCCATTAATTATAAAATACCTGGATTCAAAGGGACATTTGGTGTAATACCCTCTTTTAGTCGGACTTTTTGTGGAAGCTGTAATCGTTTACGGGTTTCGGCTACGGGAGATGTAATTACCTGTTTGTATGCTAAGGCCAGTGCTAATCTTAGGGATATTATGCGCGGGGAAGATTCAGAAAATAGGGTTAAGGAGCAAGTTTTAAAAGCAGTTGGAAGCAGGGCTAAAACTGGTTTTGAAGCTCAAGAAAAATACAAGGATGTTTTTTCCAACTCAATGACATCAATCGGAGGATAGAATGAATAACAAGTTATCGCATGTGAATGAGGATGGGAATGCATCTATGGTTGATGTTTCGGAAAAACAGTTGACCTCGAGGATTGCTGTGGCATCAGGTCGCGTATTATTTCCATCAAAAGTTTTCAGGGTCCTATCAAATCAAGATTTTTTGGGAAAAAAGGGAGGCATTGTACAAACTGCAGTCATTGCGGGAATACAAGGTGTAAAAAAAACGTCCGAATTAATACCCCTATGCCATCAAATTAACTTAACAAAAATTGATGTGGACATTGTTCCAGGAGAAAATGAATTTCACATTACGTGTACCGTAAAATGCAATGGCAAAACTGGTGTAGAAATGGAAGCCTTGACGGGAGTTAGTACTGCTGCATTGACTATTTATGATATGTGCAAGGCTCTTTCTCAGGATATTGTAATTTCAACGATACAACTCGAAAGTAAATCAGGAGGAAAGAATGACTTCAAAAGATAAATTATATGGATTAGTACTTTCCGGAGGGAAAAGTACCAGAATGGGCCAGGACAAAGGTTTGATATCCTACCATGGTATACCACAAAGGGAATATCTATACAATATATTGAATACCGTCTGCGATAAAGCTTTTATGAGTATACGAGGAGACCAGAAGGAAGATATTGAATCTGGTTTTAATACTATTTTGGACAAGGATGAATTTCGGGGTCCTTATAACGGATTATTGTCGGCACATAAGGAATACCCCAATGCCGCGTGGCTGGTTTTGGCGTGTGATTTGCCCTTAATGGATGAAAGTGCCCTAAGGGAATTGATTGCCCAGAGGGATAGCAGCAAATTGGCCACGGCCTATGCCAACAAGGAAAATCCTTTACCCGAACCTTTATGTGCCATTTGGGAACCAAGTGCTCTTAGTTCCTCCATTGTTTATCTGGGGGCAGGCAACGGCACATGTCCACGCAAGTTTTTGATAAATAACGAGGTTGCCTTGGTTTTTCCTGAAAGAACGGAAGTATTATTGAATGCCAATTCCCAAGAGGAGTACAAGGAAGCGATATTAAAATTGGAGTCCTAATGAAAGGCAGATACCATAGACAGACCATTTTACCTGCTTTTGGTAAAAAGGGGCAAAAGGCTTTGGAAGAGGCCAAGGTTCTTGTGGTAGGAGCTGGAGGTTTGGGAGTTCCGGTACTGACCTATCTCAATGCCATGGGAGTGGGTACGCTTGGAATCATTGATGCCGACATTGTTTCGGAATCCAACTTACATAGGCAAGTTCTTTATACGGAGGCCATGGTAGGCAAGTTGAAAGTAGACGCCGCCAGGGACCAATTGCAGGCTCAAAACTCTGGCACAAATATTCACGTTTATAAAACTTTTTTGGAACCTTCAAATGCTTCCGAAATTATTCAGGATTATGATTTGGTCGTAGATGCCACCGACAATTTTTCTGCTAGATATTTGATAAACGACGTTTGTGTT
This sequence comes from Maribacter cobaltidurans, assembly GCF_002269385.1. Lineage (NCBI taxonomy): Bacteria > Pseudomonadati > Bacteroidota > Flavobacteriia > Flavobacteriales > Flavobacteriaceae > Maribacter > Maribacter cobaltidurans. The sequence goes on along the minus strand of NZ_CP022957.1, from coordinate 253,504 downwards.
ATCCAAAAAAAACCGTTTGTATATGGGGCCTTGCATGGTTTTGAAGGACAGGTAAGCGTTTTTAATTACCAAAACGGTCCAACATATCGTTGTTTGTTCCCAGTAATGCCAAAAGCCGATGAGGTACCCAATTGTAACGAACATGGAGTATTGGGTATTCTTCCTGGTATCATTGGAAATTTGCAGGCTTTGGAAGTAGTGAAAGTTGTAGCCGGTTTGGATAGTGTACTTTCTGGGGTCTTATTGCTTTTTGATACCCTTAGCCAGCGGATGCAACGCATGAAATTCAATCTAAATCCCAAAAACCTAAAGTTGGACAGTATCCAAGATACCTATGATTTTGATTGCGGGATACCAATTGAATCCATCGAAGCTATCGGAATTCAAAACCTGTTAAAGGATAAAAAGGTTACGCTCATAGATGTTAGGACACCCCAGGAATTTATTGTAAATAACCTCAGTGGAGCTAAAAATATTCCTTTGAACGAGCTGGAAAAGAGGGTAGGGGAATTAGAAATGGAAACTCCAGTGTATGTTATCTGTCAATCCGGAATACGAAGTAAAAAAGCGGTCCTAACCTTACAAGAACTTTTTCCGGACAAGAAATTTATCAATGTTGCCGGAGGAATGAACCAAATAAACACATATGCAAATACCTATTGAGCATTTTGTACTCTTGTGTTTAGGATTTTTTATAGTCGCAACATTGTATTCTTCGGTTGGTTTTGGTGGAGGATCTAGCTATCTGGCACTACTGACACTTTTCTTGGGTAGTTTTTTTGCTATTAGGTCCATTGCCTTGATCTGCAATCTCGTGGTCGTATCTGGAAGTACCTATCTGTATTTTAAGAACGGACATGCTAAATTAAAAGACTTTTTGCCGTTTATTCTTACCAGTATCCCACTTGCATTTTTAGGGGCATCTTTTAGGTTAAAGGAAAATATCTTTTTTGTAATTCTGGGAATATCCCTCATTTTGTCCGCCACGTTTTTGGCTGTACAAACTTATAAATGGAAACGTTCCCAATTAGAAACCAAAGAATATCCAGGCTACTTAAGTTATTTTTTAGGAGCGGGAATAGGCTTTCTGTCTGGCCTTGTAGGGATTGGGGGAGGTATTTTTCTTGCCCCTGTGCTAAATCATTTAAAATGGGATAAGGCCATCAGAATTGCCGCTTTGGCGAGTTTTTTTATTTTGGTAAACTCGGTTTCCGGCCTTTTGGGTTTGATTTCCAGTGATTCATTGTCCCTTCCTTGGATGGAGACCCTTGGTCTTGCAATATCAGTTCTTTTGGGAGGACAGTTGGGTATACGAATCAGTCTGAAACGACTTTCGGCCAACGGCATCAAACGAGTAACGGCATTGCTGGTGTTTATTGTAGGAGTAAGGGTTTTGTTAGTGAACGGACTCGGAATTTTATGATTAAAATTTATTGAATCCATGATTACATTGATTACATTTAAGGAAGCATTAAACAGAGTTTTGGAACATCCTTTGGATTTGGGCAATGAACTAGTGCCACTAATGCAAAGTAATGGCCGATATCTGGCCGAGCCCATTTATGCTGATAGGGATTTCCCTCCATTCAACAGGGTAACCAAAGATGGCATTGCAATTAACTTTGATGGGGCCATCGGTACCGGTGAAAAGCTTCAGGTTGAGGGTGTAGCCAGTGCAGGTATGAAGCAACTTTCCTTGGTGGATGATAAGAATTGTATAGAGGTGATGACTGGGGCCGTTCTCCCTAAAAATACGGACACGGTTATCATGTATGAACATTTAACCATTGATGAGGGATTCGCGGTAATCAACAAGGAAGTAACTAAGGGGCAAAATGTGCATTACAAGGGTAGTGATGAGTCTCAAGGGACACAGGTGTTGTCAAAGGGAACCCTGATTACCCCTTCAGAAATTGGTGTTATGGCCTCCGTAGGAAAGCCCAAGGTATTGGTCAAAAAAGTTCCGAAAGTCTGTAGTATAGCCACAGGAAATGAATTGGTAGATATCCATGTTTCACCAGAGCCTCACCAAATTAGGAAATCCAACAGTGTAACCATGCTATCTTCCCTATCAAATCTTGGTATAACCGGGAGCTCCTTACATTTATTGGATGACAAGGAAAGTATTGAAAAAGGTCTTTCCAGTGCCCTTAAAGAGAATGATGTACTGTTGTTGAGTGGGGGAGTCTCCAAAGGAAAATTTGATTTCATTCCAGAAGTAATGGAATATCTGGGCGTAGAAAAAATTTTCCATCGTGTCGCGCAACGTCCAGGAAAGCCCTTTTGGTTTGGAGTACATAAGGAATCAAAAACCGTGATTTTTTCCTTCCCGGGGAACCCCGTTTCCACCTATGCCAACTATCATTTGTATTTTTTGCCCTGGTTATATAAATCCTGGGATATAAAAACGGAAGAAAGATCTGCCAAATTAATGGTCGATTTGGAAATAAGGCCTCCCTTGACCAGATTTATTCAGGTGAAGTCCAAATGGAACACGAACTGTTTAGAGGTAACCCCGATAGTTGAAAACGGTTCCGGTGATTTAACAAGTCTTTCCAGGGCAGATGGATTTATTTGCTTGGAACCCAGGGAGGAAGTTTATAAAACCGGGGAGTTGGTCAGATTTGTAAACATTCGATAAATTTTAAGGACCAAGAAAAGAAGGTTGATTTGGTTCTTTCCGCTTAAAGAACCATTATTCTTTGTTTATCCTGTTTTAAAAGGATAGGAATATGAAAATCCCTCCTTTTAATAACCCAATGTGGTTTATGAGTTATAGGCCTTTAAGGATAGGTTATACATGAGCAAAGATTTGTTACCAATTCAAAAAATTATTTTTTTAGAGGGAGCAGGTTTGTTTTGTTGACCGCCACAGAATCAATTTTTTGGCGGGAATAATAGACCGGGAAATACTGGTCTTTCGCCCAAGGCTCAAATAAATTCTTGTAAAAGGGACTTTCCGGATTTCCGGATTGACCAGGTCCGTTAGTGGCCTGTGCACTGTCCCAATCTCCGGTATTTACAATTAAACGAAATGATGCACCACTGGATTGATTGAGATTGCCTCCCGTTGACCCTGGAGTGTATGAATTCCCTCCCCTAGGCAAAGGTCCCAAATTGAAAAGGGTGTCCCTCATTGGTTTGTTGACCACAGCCCCCAAAGCATGTTCAATATAAACGTGCTTATTCTTGGGTTGTCCATATTGCCATTTTTCCATATCGGGACCCAATCTTTTTTCAAGGTTGTCGATGGCCATCATAAAGGATTTTTTTAAGAACTCCTCTTGTTGTCTCTTCGCATCGGCACCGCCGAACGTGGTATCCGGATTACCAACCATTTCCAATATTTTTTTTAACTGTAAATAAGGAATGATTTCTTTGGCTTCCGCAGGTATGAACCTATCCTCTATAAGCTCCGATAGTGCATCTTCCCATGCCACGTAAATCGCCGCGGCAATGGAATTTGGATTTAGCTTAAAATCCCAATCTTGCAACTTCATTTTGGCCTGACCGTATTTTTCGTCAAGTTGAATAGCATTTAAATAGGGCACCAACTCCATAGCGGGGAGGGAAAGATAATCGGTTTGTAACTTTTTAAAATCCTCCATCGTAAAGTCTGATTTGTTTTTCAAGACTTCGTCTATTCTATTTCCTCGGTAGGGGTCCGCCCAGGTATAGCCAATGGCGTCCCAATGTTGATAATCTGGTGGAGTCACATTCTGGTTAGCGGTAGCAATAAACCCTTTTTCGGGATTGAAGTCGTTCGGTTTTTCTATAATGGGCAAATAGCCGTCCCATTCGTAGCTGCCATCACCTGGAACGGGTACCAACCCGTTAAAATTTCTTCGGATAGGGGCAATGCCTACGGCTTGCCAACCGATATCACCATTCTTGTCCGCCCAAACCATATTCTCCCCGGGAATATGGCTGTAACTACATGCCTCCCTAAATTCTTCCCAGTTTTTGGCTTGATCCATTCGCAGGGAGGCCAAATAGGGGGAACCTCCGGGTTCCAACCACGCACAACGAACGGCATAGGCTACATTATTTTCCATGTCAACATGGGTTACGGGACCATGTCGTGTATAGGAAAGATTTACAATGGTATCCTTTTGTCCCTTAATCTTAATGGTTTCCTGTATATTTTTCATATCCTCCCATTGGCCCTGATATTTGTATTGGTTGGAATTTTCTGGATTGAGTTCATACACATACAAATCTTCCCCGTCGGTTTCAAATACGGTCAGCCCCCACGTACCATATTCGTTATGCCCTATTGAAATACCTGGAATTTCAGGTTCTCCTCCGCCGATAACATTCCATCCAGGTGCCACTAGATGAGCCATATAGCGTAGTGAGGGCACCGCTATGGTCCTGTGCGGGTCGTTCGCCATGTAGGTGTGGCCGTTTTTGGTACGGGAACCGTTTACCACCCAGTTATTGCTGCCAATGGAAAGGGAATCCCTATTTTCCTTCTGAGTTTCAAATAGGCTCATAGTTAAATCCTCATCCCTATACTTGGGTAGTACATCAGAAGGCGTAAACTTGACCGATTTTCTATAGGCATTGTAGAGTTCCAGAATATCTTGGGACAATAAATCCTGATTTATTTTTTTATCCAACGTTAGGTCCGGATCCTTGGGGTGCAACCAAAATAGTTCCTTGGCCTTTTCCGGCCCCAAAAGGGCCACTGCCCTTCCTATTTGTAGCTCGTCGTTAATATTCCCCAACAATCCCTGATGTCTGGAGATGACCACTTCAGGAGTCCACTTTTGAGGCAAAATGTCCAATATTTTAAACTCTATGGGAAGTTTTTCTGGAGTTTTTAATTGTTCTTCGATGTAGGCGTTAACCCCATCCGTATAGGCTGTTATGATTTCGACACCATCTTCATGGTAGTGGTTCATTTCCGTTTCCATATCTCCTCGGAACTTAAAGAGACGGGTTCCTATATCCCTTTTCAGTTCACGTTCCCCGAGTATTTCTGCTACGGTGCCCGTAGCCTGCCTACGCCATATTTCGAATTGAAAGAGTCGGTCGGCAGCGGCGGCATATCCTTGAGCGAAAAAAAGGTCATGTTGATTGTTGGCATAGATATGATTGACTCCCCATTGGTCCCGAACAATCTCTACAGGTTCTTGCAACCCGGCAATTTGTATTCCATCTGCGGAGGTTTTGGTTTTCTTACAGGAAAACATCATGGCCAAGACGCCTAAAAGGATTATTTTTTTCATATGGAATTGGTTTAGTTGGTATTAAAAAAGCCCGATATACTATCGAGCTTTTTGTATTACTTCCTAGAAGTAAATCTGTTTGTCGATACCTATCGACTTAAATGTACTGTTTTATCTTCATTTTACGAATTGTTGCTATTCTCCTTCATATTTACCCATATACCGTTTCCATAATTCGGTTTGATGGGTTTCCAAAGAGATATCCCTGCCGTCTATAAAAGCTTGGGAAAGCTTATTGGTACGCATGTCCAAAGCATCTCCTTCCGAAATGAAAAGCGTTGCGCTCTTTCCTACTTCCAAGGTACCGTAACTATCATCTATTCCAAGAATTTTTGCCGAATTTCCGGTGATAAGCTGAAGTGCCTTTTCCTTATCCAGACCTTGCTGACCCACCTGACCGGCATAAAAAGGTAGGTTTCTTGTTTGGAAGTTAGAAGCTTCGTTGTTTTGAAGGGCAACCAACAAACCTGCATCGACCAATAGTTTTGGTAGTTTATACGGAAGATCATAATCGTCATCATCGAATACCGGAAGGTTGTGGGTGAACTGAACCAGCACCGGAATATTGTTCTTTTTAAGGAAGTCGGTTATTTTATATGCCTCATAACCTCCCACAAGAACAACTTCTTTGATACCATTGTTTTTTAATGTGTTAACGGCATCTATGATTTCTTTCTCGCCATCGGCGTAAACATACATTTTTTGAGATCCGTCCAACACACCCTGCATGGCGGCAAACGCAGGATTTAGCTCTTTAGGGGTTCCTTTTCCATATGCCGTAGCATTTTTTATGAATGTAACGACGGTCTCCACATCCTCTTTGTAGTCCTTGTTGGGTCTGTATCCTCTTTCTTCGCCCATCCACCAACGGCCTTGACGAAAACTTCGGGGCCAGTTTAAATGGACACCGTCATCCACTTTAACTGCGGCATCCTCCCAGTTCCATGCATCAAACTGTACTATGGATGAGGTACCGGAAATTCTTCCGCCGGAAGGAGCAATTTGTCCAATCAATACCCCATTTGGCCTCATGCTTTCCACCACCTTGGATTCTGCATTATAGGCGATTAAACTTCTAACATGGGGAATCAACTCGCCAATTTCGTCCTGATCGTCCGTGGCACGAACGGAATTGATTTCAATAAGTCCAAGGGTTTTTGCAGGAGCAATAAACCCGGGGTATACATGTTTGCCTGTGGCATCGATGACCTTGCCTTTTCGTGCGATCTTCATTTTAGAATCGCCTACAAAAGTGAGTTTTCCATCCTCGAACATGATCAAGGAGCTTTCTATGATATCACCATTTCCCAAGTGGGCTGTGGCCCCTTCAATGGTTATGGCTTCGGACTGCTTGGGAGCAGGAGTCTGTTGTGCCCAACCTGGTATAAAAACAGCTAAGGCTAGAAGTATTAATAGTACTTTTTTCATTTTATAATTTTTTCGGATTAAGAATTCTATAGACTTTCACAAGTAAAATTTCGTTTGGTACTTTGCTTAGGACTTTGGGTCTTTTTACCACCGGCCTTTTCTTCCAGCATCATTTTAATCAACTCGTTACGTTCCTTTTTTATGGCTTCCCTTTGTGCTCGGTCTTTTTCCAAATCAAAGTAGGTAATACCTTCGATCATCGTTTTTTCGGCTTTACTGTAAACCGACAAAGGGTTTCCGGACCATAAAACCAAATCGGCATCCTTACCTTCTTTGATACTTCCAACACGATCATCCAAATGTAAAAGCTTCGCAGGATTGATGGTGACCATTTTCCAAGCCTCAAGCTCTGTCATTCCACCATATTTAATGGTTTTGGCAGCTTCTTGGTTCAACCTTCTCATCATTTCACGGTCGTCGCTGTTTATGGCAACGGTTACCCCTTGGGATTGCATGATGGCCGCATTGTATGGAATGGCATCGTTAACTTCAAATTTATAGGCCCACCAGTCACTAAAGGTTCCGGCACCGACACCATGTTCAGCCATTTTATCGGCTACTTTATACCCTTCAAGAATATGGGTAAAGGTATTTACCCTGAACCCGAATTTTTCGGCAACCTTCATCATCATATTAATTTCACTTTGAACGTAGGAGTGGCACGATATGAAACGTTCTCCATTAATGATTTCCGCCAAAACTTCTAACTCCTCGTCATATCTGTATGGTTGTCCGCTTTTTTTCTTCTCATCATATTCCTTGGCCCGTTGAAAATAGTTCATAAAGACCTGTTCTACGCCCATACGCGTTTGTGGAAAGCGTGAACGACTGTCCCAGTTGGATTGCTTTACGTTTTCCCCCAAAGCAAATTTTATGAATTTGGGCGAGTTGTCATAGATGAGTCCGTCCGCTTCCTCTCCCCATTTTAATTTTAATATGGCCGAACGTCCTCCAATAGGGTTGGCGGATCCGTGCAGTAACTGTATAGATGTAACACCCCCGGCGAGGGAATGATATATACCCATATGTTCGGGGTCAACAACATCTTCCATTTTAACTTCGGCGGAACTATTATGTCCGGCCTCGTTGATTGCCAATGCGGCAATATGGCTGTGTTCGTCAATGATACCCGCAGTAAGATGCTTGCCTGTGGCATCTATAACTTTAGCTCCACCTGCATTTAAATCCTTCCCTATTTTGACTATTTTACCGTTTTTGACCAATACATCCGTGTTCTCCAAAATACCCGCATCCTCGCTCGTCCATACCGTAGCGTTTTTGAAAAGCACGTTTTCTTGAGTGGGTTTGGCGGTATATCCATAACCGACGTTGGGGTAAGTTATGGGCATAACCTTTGGCACATCAGTAGAATTGGAATCACTTTTTGACTTCTCTTCAAACCCAGATTTTTTAGTCGCCGTGTAAAAAGTTTCCGTTCCATTGGGTAATATCAATCTACCGGATAGATTATCGGTCTCGGGAAGTACGGCACCGATCATGCGATAGGTTTTATCGCCCTCATCCGTAGAAAAAGAAAATGTTAGCCAATTATCGTCATACGAAATCTTTGAGGTAAGTTTTACGGTATCCTGTTTTACTTCCACTTTTGGTTTGGCAACTTCTCCAGAAATGGAAACATCATAGGTTTTCCCTTCCAAGGTTAAGTTGTATTCACCTCGTATGTCCTTAATATCCTTGTCGTTGATTACATTTTTATTTCCTTGTACCCAGTTTTCATATAAGGTAGTGGATTTATCAAATATGTCACCAGAGGTGATCAAGAAGTTGGCATAGGCCCCTTTTTTAAGATTCCCAAGCTCTGCCGATTTTCCCAAAATCTGGGCAGGAACGGTCGTAAGTGCTTCTAGGGCCTTTGTTTTTGGCAGCCCATATTCAATGGCCTTCATCAAGTTTTCCTTGAATTTGGACATTGATTTTAACTCATATGGTGTTAGTGAAAATATAATACCATTATCTGCCAATACCTTTGGGTTTGTTGGTGCTTGGTTCCAATAGCGCATATCTTCCAAAGAAACATATCCCGCCTGATAGGGGTCAGAAACATCATAGGCTTCGGGAAAATCCAACGGAATAATAAAAGAGGCATTAGTTGCCTTGATTTCGTCGATTCTTTCAAATTCATTTCCACCACCCAAAATGGTGTATTGAATGCCGTTGGCATCACCTATTTTATCGGCACGCAAATCGTTGCCTTTGTCCTTTGCCTCAAAAATTTGGGTAAGTCCCTTGTTTCTGTTAAGTGCTTCCAAAGATCGATCGGTCGTTTTGCTATTTCCTTTGGCGTACCAATCCGCATCACTATACATTTGTCGTAATAATGCCAAGGCGCCCATTAAGGAAGTTGGATACGATTGCTGTTTGGTTACACTTTTTTCCAATGAAAAGTATTGGGCCGATCGATCATCCAAAATACGATTGGCGTCCGTACCGGCATTGTTCAAGGCAATGAGTACTCCTGTACCTCTTGCAATACCATCTTGAATGTGCGAGTTCACTGCGCCAAAACCGGCTTCTATCAATTCCTTGGCACCTTTCTCGTCGTATTTAAAGCTGCCTATGGCATCATTTTCCGGCATGATATGGTCGTTCCAGTAGAACCCTTCACGAGTAGGTTCAAATTGTGGGGACCTTCTGCCACCACCACTACTTTTGGGTTGTTCTACACCAAACTTGGAATACACATCGATAAAAGAAGGATAAATGGATTTTCCATTTAAATCCACAATAATGGTGTTTTGAGGCAGGCTGACGGAACTTCCTACATTGACCACTTTTCCGTTTTGGATCAAAAGCGTACCTTTTTGAATAACCTCTGTTGGCGTAACATAAATTTTAGCGTTCATAAAGGCCGTATAGTTATTGTTATTGGCCTTTACACCGTCATTTTCAGGAAAATAATCTTGTGAAATGAGAGTGGCACTACACCAGAATAGGCATAGTGAAAAAATAATTTTTTTCATTTTTGAGTTTGTTTGATTAGTCCTTTTAAAATTAAGGTTTAATCGTTGTTTTCAGATGATTTTAGTTTTATTTAACACTTGAAACGAGAGATTTAAACATCTAAAATCACAACTTTTAAAAAACGGAACTTTCTATAGCGATAATCTTAAAATTTTACCGAATTACTAAGTGTAAGGTAGGTGCAGGTGGCGTTTTTTTATAAAAAACACGTTTCCTATAGGGGATACTTTTTGTGATAAGCTATTAATAAGCTTACCACCCCATTATAACTTTGGATTCCCTGGGCTTGATTATTCGCTTTTAGGAAAGAATTGAAAATGGATTTAAAAACAGGTTCCAAAGGGTTTTCGTAGCGTTCCCAAAATAGAGCCATTTCCTGAAAATTTCCCCGTACCCCGGGATTAAGGTTTTGGAACATTTGATCAAAGGTTTCTATATCTCCTCTGCGTACATCGCTCAGACAATAGCCAAGGACATAGGCATACGCTGCATATTGAAAATATAGGTCTTCATTGCTTGAGGTTACCAAGTAGCCAATGAAATTGGTTTCATTTTCCGCTGAATAGCCCAATTGATGTCCAATTTCATGCCCGGTAACTATGGGAAATCTAAAATTAGGAAGAATGCCATTTACTTGGGCTTCATTCGTAAAGGGGTTTAAATAACCGGCATACCCCATATAGGTCAACCCGGTACTAAAAAGTGATGTTTTTATACTAGGGTTTTCATACTCCAAAAAGTTGAATTTTTCGGCCAGTTTGTGATATCCCTCGATACTCATTTTGAACATTTCTTCTTGGGAATAGGGAATTTTTACCTTTTGAAGTGTGTCCCCAACGATTTGTTCTTGCAGTTCATTGCTTTTTTGAATCAGTCTATCTGTGAAATCCAATAATTCTTGATAATCCTTGGTTTCGGTCAACGCCAATTTATCCGATAGTGGTTTGCGATAATAATTAAATCCCCATGCCAAATGAAACGTTAGGTACCCAATGGAGAGTACCATTAGGATATCCCTTAGGAATTCTATTTTATGGGTTTTGATATGGTTCCAACTTCGGTATAAATAAATAACGGCGCTGCAAATGAGTAAAAAATAGAGGATGTCACCCACTGAAAAAGGTACCCAGCCTAATAGTAGTCGGAAAAATTTGGATATATACGGATAAATTCCTGTACTGTAGTACCTTTCAATGAACTCTGTATTTTGCCCCAGCCATTTAACCAATATGATTTGGGGAATAAAGGAAACCGCTATAACGGTTTTTAAGGACATCTTCATGACCTCAAAAATAGGGAATTGATCTTTTGGTATGTATTTTTACCTGATAATCCGGATAATTTTGTCTAAAGTTTTCCTGAATACTTATTTTATGTTGCGCCGGAGCTTCACATACTTTATCCAAATTTTACTATATAATTTTTTGACCTAAAATGAATAAAGAGATACTCGAATTAGAACCAAGTCCTATTTGGAAGAATTTTTCCAAACTGAATGCAGTTCCCAGGGCTTCCAAAAAGGAGGAACGGGTTATAGCCTTTATGATACAATTTGGAGAATCCCTCGGATTGGAAACTATTAAGGATGAAGTAGGGAACGTGATCATAAGAAAACCTGCAACCGCAGGTATGGAGCATAGAAAAATGGTTACTCTACAGTCCCATTTGGACATGGTGCATCAAAAGAATTCCGATATCAACTTCGATTTTGATACGCAAGGTATTCAAATGTATAAAGAAGGAGATTGGGTAAAGGCCAAGGGCACCACACTTGGGGCGGATAATGGAATGGGAGTAGCTGCCATTATGAGCCTGTTGGAGTCAACAGATATAGCGCATCCGCCATTGGAGGCATTGTTCACCATAGATGAGGAGACCGGTATGACCGGTGCTTTTGGACTTAAGGGCGGATTATTAAAGGGAAATATTTTGCTGAACTTGGACACCGAAGAGGATGATGAAATTGACATTGGGTGTGCGGGGGGAATCGATATTACAGCTACCAAATCTTATGGAATTACCCCGTTCATTCCTGGGGAAGTTGGTGTTGAAATAGTAGTTAAAGGGCTGGCTGGTGGACATAGCGGAATGGATATCCATAAAGGTCTAGGCAATGCCAATAAAATCATGAACCGCTTGTTATTCTGTGGTAACGAATATGATTTTAGGATTTCAACCCTACGTGGTGGAGGATTACGAAATGCCATACCCAGAGAAAGCAAATGTCAATTAAATGTAGAGGAAAATCAACTAAGCTCTTTCTTGGAAGTTTTGAACGAGGAAACCAGGAAGATAAAAACAGAGTTCAAATTGAAGGAGCCCAACCTTGAAATAGTGTTGGAAGTTTTAGAAAAACCTTTTAGTGACTTAATGGAATTGGAGTCTCAGGAAGTGTTGCTGAGAACCCTTTATGGACTTCATAACGGTGTTTATAGGATGAGTCCAAGCATGGAAAATTTGGTAGAAACATCCAATAACATTGCCAAGGTAACCGTAGCCGATGGAGTCATAGAAATTGGTTGTCTAACAAGGTCCTCTATGGAATCGGGGAAAATGGATTTAGCGAATACATTGAAGTCTGTGTTTGAACTTGGAGTATTTTCAGTTTCTTTTTCCGGATCTTATCCTGGCTGGAATCCAAATATGGATTCAGGGGTTTTGAAAGTCGCAACATCGGTATATGAACGATTGTTTCATGAAGAACCCCGTGTAGTTGCCTGTCATGCCGGATTGGAATGTGGTATATTGGGACAAAACTATCCCAATATGGACATGATCAGTTTTGGACCAACTATTAAAGGAGCCCATTCCCCTGATGAACGCGTAAGCGTATCCTCAGTACAGAAATTCTGGAAGTTCCTTTTGGAAATTTTAAGGCAAACCCCTTAAAAAAGAAAGCCGATTGAATCAACAATCGGCTTTATAATGTATTGAATTCTTATCTATTCTTGAATCCCCGTTATTTCTATATCGAAAATGACGTCAGAGTTAGGGGGTATAGGGCCAGCACCTTGTGGTCCCCAAGCCAAATGAGAAGGAATAAATAATCTAACTTTATCGCCCACCTTCATTGTTAGCATACCTTCTTTAAAGCCAGCGATTAAGCCTGAATCAGGGCTGTAATCCATGGGTGCTGGGAAGTATCCTCCTCCCTGAAGTCTTTGTTCATCGAACATATCATATTTTCTAGCTACTTCCTCATAATTACTTTCAAATAAAGTACCATCAGGTAGATATCCCGAATACATAACCAAAACTTTTTGTCCTAATTTTGGTTTTTCTCCCTCCCCGCTTTGTAATGGAAATAATTTAAGCCCTGATGAAAAGGATTTTGCCTCTTCCTTTTGTTTTGATGTTTCGGCTATAAATTCCTCCTTGACTTTTTTTAATTCCTCCAGTTTTTTTTCTTTTTCCTTTTCAATTGCCGCAAGACGTTCTTCTTCACCATCAAAATATTCCGTCATCACCTTAACGGCATCAAATTTCTTAGCTTCCTTACCATTTCTAATGATTTCAATAGTGTTCATGGTAACGGGTTCAACGGGTTTGTTGCTACCCACGGTTACCTTAACATTGGCTATGGAATCCACAACATCCATACCTTCCACAACCTCCCCAAAAACACTATGACGGTTATCCAACCAAGGTGTTGGTGCGTGAGTTATAAAAAACTGACTGCCATTGGTGGCGGGACCCGAATTTGCCATGGAAAGTATACCTTTTTTATCATGAACCAGAGAGTCGTTGAATTCATCCATGAATTTATAGCCTGGATTTCCCGTTCCCATTCCTAAAGGGTCTCCCCCCTGTATCATAAAATCCTTCATGACCCTGTGAAAGGTCAGCCCATCATAATATTTCTTTCCTTTATAGTTCTCACTCACAAAGGGACTGTTACCCTCTGCCAAGGAAACAAAATTGGCAACGGTCACAGGAGTTTTTTCATGTTCCAGTTTTACGATAATATCGCCCTTGGAGGTTTTGATATCAGCAAATAGGCCATCGCCCAGATCTGCTCTTTGACTGGTTTTACAACTTGCCATGATTAGGGCCAGAGCTGCCAATAGATACATTTTATTGATCATAATTTTTATTCTTCTAAGTTATCCTGTTGTTTTTCAATATTTAATATGGTAATTGTCGATTTTAAGGGAACGTTGGTTCCGATCTTATTGTTATCTCCATGATACCCAAAGGCAATGGACGAGGGGAAAAGAAACGTAGCCTTTTCATTTTTCTTTAATAGTTTTATTGCATCCCTTAATCCAAGAAAAAGTTCTTGTTTGTCCACTCTGTAGGATAAGGTCCCAAGTTCAGATTCAGAATATAACGTGTCATTATCCAATGTCAACAAATTATAAGTTAGGGTAACAATATCGTCGGTCTGCGGAGTGTAATCTGTTGAATCGTTCACTCTTAAATAATAGTACCATGAGCCAGAGGCACTGTGGGTGTAATGTTTAAGGGAATCATTTTTAATGATTTGTTGTATCCTTTTTTCTTCGGCTTCCAATAATTTCCTGCTTCTTTCAATGGATTCCTTAAAATAACTACTACTTTTTCTTTGGACCGGTTTTCTGGGTTCCGGGCCATCACAACCAAAAACGGTCAGTAAAACAAGTAGAAATCCAACTATTCTCATTCTGTCAACGCTTTTTTATATTGTGGCAATAGAGATACAAAAAAGTCGATGGTTTCCTGTAATGGTCTTTCGCTTTTACCTCCAGCGGCATTTATGTGTCCCCCACCATCAAAATGATTTCTTGCGAATTCATTCACCGAAAAACTCCCGGCCGATCTGAAAGAAATTTTAAAAATACCTTCTTCCTTGTTTTCGATAAAAATAACGGCAAAACGAATATTATCCAAAGTAAGGCCATAGTTTACGAATCCTTCGGTATCCCCTTTTTCGTAGTTGAAACGGTCCAGTTCTTCTTGGGTCAAAGTAATGTAGGCCGTATTGAACTCCTCAAGGATGACCAAGTTTTTTAGGGCACAACCCAAGAGGTGCAATCTACTTGGTGAATTGGTGTCGTACACCCACTGGTGTATTTCCACATTGTCTGCTCCCTTGTCCATAAGGTCGGCCACAACCCGGTGTGTTTTGCTGGTGGTGGCCTTGAACTTGAACGAGCCTGTATCCGTCATAATGCCGGTATAGATACAATTGGCAATATCCTTATCAATTAAATCATTGTCTCCCAAAGAGTCTATTAAGGTGTATACCATTTCGCAAGTAGAGCTCATGCTAACATCGGAATAGGTTATTAAAGCATAATCCGATGGCTGTTGGTGATGGTCTATCATGATAAAATCTCCCGAAGCATTTTCCAGACATCCCGCCATTTGTCCAACCCTGCCAAAGTCGTTAAAGTCCAGTGTAAAAATCAATTCAGCTTCCGCAATATATTTTTTTGTTTCGGTATTATGCCTTTCAAAATTCAATATTTCATGGGCACCGGGCATCCATTTTAAGAATTTGGGGAAATCATTTGGAGCAAGAACATGTGTTTTATGTCCTTTTTTGGATAAGTAATGGGAAAGTGCCAAGGTGGACCCTATAGCATCCCCATCTGGATTCTTGTGCGGTACTATGGCAATCCTTTTTTGGGAGGAAAGCAATTTATTTAGTGCATTTACTTGCTCAAAATTCATGGGCGCAAAGATACAATTTAATGGGAAAGGGATGAGATTACTTAATTCAATTTCATCCCAATTCACTTTTAGTAACGCTTTATAAAGTTGTTGTTCTTTGGGAAAAGCGTATTTTTGCGCAAAATTCGTAAAAATGACTACAAATAGAACTTTCACAATGATAAAGCCAGACGCTGTTGAAAACGGTCATATTGGGGCAATTTTGGAAAAAATTACTGCAGCCGGTTTTAAGATTGTGGCAATGAAATACACACAATTGAGTGTTAGGGACGCTCAAGAATTTTATGCGATACACAAGGAAAGACCTTTCTTTGGCGAGTTGGTAGAATTTATGACCAGGGGACCCATTGTTTCCGCCATTTTAGAAAAGGAAAATGCCGTGGAGGATTTTAGGGCTCTAATTGGGGCAACAAACCCTGCTGAAGCTGCCGAGGGGACCGTTCGAAAAATGTTCGCCAAGGATATCGCTGAAAATGCCATTCATGGTTCCGACAGTGATGAAAATGCGGCAATTGAAAGTGCATTCCATTTTTCCGGAAGGGAAATTTTTTAAGGTATAGAAAAAGTTAAATCAAATACGAACCGGTCCAATGGGCCGGTTTTTTTTATGACCTACATTAACGGAGCACCAGTTTTTTGATCAGTTCTTTCCCAAGCTCTTCGTTCAGCATACTTATTATCTTGGATTTGCCATGACTTAGTTCTTCCCTGAGAACGGAGGAAGACAATGATACAAATAGGGTGTCCCTTCTTAACTCCACCGCCGTGGTATAGTTTTGAACTCCATTTCCCATAAGATTTTCCCATGCTGTCCTTACGTCCACTTTATCCATTCCTTCCTGTAGATTATTTTTTTTAATGAAGGCGGACAATGCATCCTGTAAGCTTTGATGGTCATTTTCTCTTTTGGACATTACAACGCTATATTTAAGGGTTCAAAACGTTTAAAGTGATAGATGATTCCCTCCGGATTTTTTACGGAGAACTTATCTTTTGATAAAGATAGCAAGGTTTCTTCCCATTCGCTTAACGGATTTTGGTATCTCATATAGAAAACTCCATTTTTCTCTATAATGCTAAAAGGTTCGGCATCATCAGAGGTTTCGAAGGTACCATCGAATCTTGGGACCATTTTTTTCCGAAATCCCTCAAGATTTTCCAGTTTTATATAGTCCACAACCGTATTCACGGGGTAGTCTTTTTTGTTCCCATTGGGGAATTGCACTTCCTCAATTTCCCAATACCCATTTAGGTGATTAAAATCCTCCGAAGAAACACGGCGAGCGCACGAAACTATGGTGAGCAAGACTAAAACCAATATCCTATGCATATTAAAGTTTAAAAATTTTATAGGTCTGATGAATTTTTTTAACTACCTCCTCGGTCCGTTCGGCATGGGTATCGCTAACAAATATCTGACCAAAATTTTCCTTGTTTACCAATGAAATAATATGGGAAACCCTATTTTCATCGAGTTTGTCAAAAATATCGTCTAAGAGTAAAATGGGGTTGGTGCCAGATAGTTTTCTCATAAAATGGAACTGAGCGAACTTCAGGGCGATCAAAAAGGATTTTTGCTGGCCTTGGCTTCCAAATTTCTTTATTGGGAATTCCTTTATGGTGAAGTTCAGGTCGTCTTTATGAATCCCAACACTGGTATATTGCAGGGCCCTATCCTTATCCAGATGATTTTCCAGTAAGGAACCAAGGTCCTCTGAGAGCAATTTACTGTCATACGTAAGATCTACATTCTCGGTATTGTTGGTGATAGCCTCATACTGTTCTTTGAAAATCGGAATAAAATCTTCCAAAAACTTCACCCTTTTTTTGAATATTTCTGTGCCGTAGCTTCGCAACTGGTCATTGTAGACGGATAGCGTGGCCCTGTCAAAGGTGTGATTGGCGGCAAAATACTTTAATAACGCATTTCTTTGGGAAAGTACTTTGTTGTAATTTATTAAATATTGCAGGTAATCCTTGTCCGATTGGGAGATGACACCGTCCATAAATTTTCTGCGTACATCGCTTCCCTCTAGGATAAGGTCCCGGTCCGCCGGAGAGATGATTACCAAAGGTAAAACCCCTATATGATCGGCAAACCTTTCGTAAGGTTTTCCATTTCTCTTGATGACCTTTTTATTGCCCTTTTTTAGACTGCAGACTATTTTCTCTTCTTTTTCATCCTTTTGGAAATGTCCCTCTATAACAAAGAAATCGGCATCATGCTTAATATTTTGGGACGATACTGGGTTAAAATAACTTTTGCCAAAAGATAGATGATAAATTGAATCCAGGATATTGGTCTTTCCCACTCCGTTATCCCCGACAAAACAGTTGATTTTTGAGTCAAAATCTAAACTTTTGGATTCGAAATTTTTGTAATTAAGAAGGGAAAGGGTCTTTAAATACATTAAAAGATTCGATTTTTTGTTGGGCAAAGTGCATCTCCTGCTTGGACTTCCAAAAATAACGAATAAATACACTATTGGATTTCAATAAAAACTTTATTTTTGCGCGACCAATAAAATTAGAGATGGCAACATACAAGAAAAGAGGATTTAAACCCAAAACAAAGGTTGAGGCTCAGGAGATTGAAGAGCAGGAAAGTACAACTGCGGAGGTTTTTAGTTCGTTGGATGAGGGAGCTTCCAGGACCGAGGAATGGGTTTCAAAAAATCAAAACTATATATTAGGTACCATTGGGGTAATCGCGGTGGCCGTATTAGGTTACTTGGCTTACAATCAATTTGTATTGAATCCAAAAGAGGCCAATGCGGCGAATGAAATGTACTATCCACAGCAGTATTTTGATCAAGCATTGAATAGTACCACTGCCAAGGATTCCTTGTTCACCCTTGCTTTGGAAGGTGCAGAGGGTAAATATGGTTTCTTGGACATCATTGAGGAATACAGTGGTACCAAGGCGGCAAATTTGGCCAATTATTCAGCTGGGATGTCCTATTTGAACATGAACAAATACCAAGAAGCGATTGATTACTTGGAGGATTTTAAATCTGATGATGAAATTTTGGGTGCCTTGGCTAAAGGCGGACTAGGGGATGCTTTCATGCAATTGGACCAACCATCGGACGCATTAGGATATTACGAAGCTGCCTTCAAACATAGTACAAACGATTACACAACACCTAAATTCTTGTACAAAGCAGGAGTTACGGCCTTGGAAATGGGCAATAATTCAAAGGCCTTGGAATACTTCCAAAGAATCAAGGACGAGTTTTCAGGTTCTGATGCCGCTAAATCCATAGATGCTTTTATTGGCATTGCGAAAACTGGGGCATAATGGCCACCGAGAATAAAAATTTATCGCACTACGATAAAGAATCGATTCCAAATGCGAGAGAGTTTCGATTTGGGATTGTGGTATCCGAATGGAACGCCAACATTACCGAGGGATTGTATCAAGGAGCAATAGACGCCCTACTGGATTGCGGAGCTCTGGACTCCAATATAATTCGATGGAATGTACCGGGTAGTTTTGAACTTACCTTTGGATGTAAAAAACTGATACGACAAGAAAAATTGGATGCGGTTATTGCCATAGGAAGTGTCATCCAAGGCGAAACCAAGCATTTCGATTTTGTATGCAGTGCCACGGCCCAAGGAATCAAGGACCTAAATGTGCAGCTTGATGTTCCTGTCATTTTCTGTGTACTGACAGACAACACCATGCAACAGGCTGTTGACCGTAGCGGAGGCAAGCATGGAAACAAAGGGGCGGAGGCAGCCATTGCGGCAATTAAGATGGCTACTCTAGGCGCTTAATCTTAACTTTAGAGCGATATTCCTGAAAATTTCTATGCAAGGGATAACTTGTAAATAGGTCACAACGATTACCGGTAATTTTTCTGTTAACAAATTTTGGCTCTCCTTATACGGGCTTTTTTTCTATTTTAAGTAACTTTGAGCCCATGGGAATGCTAAGTAAAATAACGCGTTTACGAAAAAATAGAAGATTCGAGTACAATCCTAGATTCTATGATGATAAGGGGAAGGGAAGTCCTTATAAGATTGAACCTAAATTTGATCAGTTCCGAAGCACCATTAATAACCAAAGGGGTTTAAAAAATAAAATAAGCAATGCCTTGGAGGACACCCGAAGGGAGGGTGATCGGAACGTAAAAATTCGATTTGTAATTATTTTTGCCATTCTCGTATTGATTTTCTTTTATATAATAGATTTCGATCTCTCCATATTTTTTTCCTAATAATGGCAGATATTATTAGACTCTTGCCCGATCACGTTGCCAACCAGATAGCAGCGGGAGAAGTAGTTCAGCGACCCGCCTCTGTGGTTAAGGAGTTGTTGGAAAATGCCATTGATGCCCAATCCACGGATATAAAATTGATCGTTAAGGATGGGGGGAAAACTTTGATTCAGGTTGTTGATAATGGTATTGGTATGAGCGATACGGATGCTCGTTTGAGCTTTGAGCGCCATGCTACCTCAAAAATCCAAAAGGCAGAAGATCTCTTTAATTTACATACCAAAGGTTTTAGGGGGGAGGCGTTGGCATCCATAGCGGCCATTGCCCATGTGGAAATGATGACGCGTACTGAGGATGAGGAAGTGGGTACCCATATAAAAATCGAGGGAAGTAAAATAATAAGTCAGGAAGTTGCAGTGGTTCCCAAAGGAACTTCTATGATGGTAAAGAACCTTTTTTTTAATATTCCGGCCAGAAGAAACTTTTTAAAGTCGGACCAAGTCGAGTTTAGACACATTACCGATGAATTTCACAGGGTTGCTCTGGCACATCCTCAAATTTCATTCAGCTTTTATAACAATGGGAGTGATGTTTTCAACCTTCCCGGTAATGATTTCAAAAAAAGGATAGTTCAAATTTTTGGAAGAAAGACCAACGAAAAGCTGGTACCCATTAACGAGGATACCAATGTGGTCAGGATTTCGGGATACATTCAAAAACCTGAATTCGCTAAAAAGAGTAGGGGTGAGCAATTCTTTTTCGCCAATAATCGATTTATTAAGAGCCCCTATCTGCATCATGCTGTACTGGGCGCGTTCGAAGGATTGATAAAACCCGGTACCCATCCAGGTTATTTTATTTGTTTGGAGGTAGATCCTGCAACTATAGATATTAATATCCATCCAACAAAAACCGAGGTTAAGTTTGATGATGAACATACGCTGTATGCCTATTTAAAGTCGACTATTAAGCATAGCTTAGGGCAGTTCAACGTGGCTCCATCCCTAGATTTCGAAAAAGATCAGAATTTGGAAACGCCATATAATTTTAAGGATAAAGCCGTTTCCATGCCCGGTATTAGCGTTGACGCGGATTTTAACCCATTTCAAAAATCAAGGACTGCAAAAGCGGTGGGATATTCAAAGCAACCTAACGCACAAGGTTGGGAAAATATGTACCAAGGCTTGGAACGGAAAGTGCCTAATAGGGAATCAAGTATTCTGGAAATGGAATCCGAGGGTTTCAATAGCTCCATTTTTGATGGTACTGAAACCCAGGATACGGTGACCACCACGTTTCAATTGCGAAAAAAATATATTGTTTCCACTATAAAATCCGGTATGTTGATCATTAACCAGAGCAGGGCGCACCAACGGGTGCTCTATGAAGGTTTTTTAAAGAATATAACGATAAAGGAAGCTGTGAGCCAACAATTGTTATTTCCGTTGACCTTGAATTTCACACATGGCGAGATTTCTATTTTGCGGGAAATAAAGGAAAGTCTTTGTGCGGTTGGTTTTGTTTTTGGGGATATTACCCATGAAACCGTGGAGATTAAAGGTGTACCTGTTGTAGTAACCGAAAGCGAGGTGCAAATGGTGATGGAACAATTAATATCGGACTTTCAGATGGAAGCTTTGGAGGACAGTTTTTCCCAAGTAGATATGTTGGCCAAAACGCTGTCCAAAACTTTGTCGGTTAAAACCGGGGAGATATTGGACGAACGTTCCCAATTGGGATTGGTCAATGACCTCTTCGCCTGCAAGGAAAGTGCACTGAGCCCTTTTAACAAACGTACCTACATCACGCTAACAGAAAATGATATTGATAGAAAATTTATATAAATGAGCAGAATAACAGAGGCAATAAAACACTTATTGATTATCAATATTTTATTTTTTGTGGCCACACAGATTTATGGGGATCAAATGTACCAATGGTTCTCCCTATGGTTTCCAAAAAATGAAAACTTCCATATTTGGCAGATCGTGACCCATATGTTCATGCATGGAGGTTTTATGCATATCGCTTTTAACATGTATGCTTTGTATGCCTTTGGAACACCACTAGAACGAATGTGGGGACGAAATAAATTCCTGTTTTTTTACTTTTCTGCGGGGCTCGGTGCTGCACTCTTGCATACCGGTGTCAATTACTTTTATTTTCAAGAAGGAATGAATGCCCTTGTAAATTCTGGTATTTCGGAGAGTACCGTGATGGATATTGTTTCTAAAGGGCAGTATAACACAGAGTGGTATAATATTGCTGGTAAATCGACTATTGATAATTTCCTAAGCGCTTATCATACACCCGCTGTAGGGGCATCCGGGGCTATATATGGAGTACTTGTAGCGTTTGGAATGTCATACCCCAATAGCGAGCTGTTCCTTATATTTTTGCCCGTCCCGATAAAGGCAAAATATTTTATTCCGGTATTGATTGCTCTAGATTTGTTTTCGGGTATAACCGGGTACGGTATTTTTGGACAAGGGATTGCACATTTCGCCCACGTAGGTGGTGCTTTGGTTGGATTTTTAATGATGTGGTATTGGAAGAAAAATCAGTTTAACAATAATCGCTGGGATAGATAATGGCAGGAATCAATTTAAAATACCAGTATGCAAGACTGAACGTAGCGGAGAAATTGATTGCCATCAATGTTGCTGTATACATCCTAAACGCACTTATTCCCTTTCTCTTAGGCATTTCAAAAAATAGTATCGTACAATGGTTTGAACTGCCCAATGATTTTTTTGGTTTTTTGGTTCAACCTTGGTCCATTATTACCTACTCTTTTTTTCATGGAGGGTTGGGGCATGTGTTCTGGAATATGCTCCTTATCTTTTTTGTGGGCAGGATATTTTTAAATCTTTTTGATGGCAGACGTTTTTTAAACGTTTACTTTTTGGGTGTCATCCTAGGAGGCCTATTTTTTATGCTGGGATATAATATTTTCCCGGCATTTTTTAATGTAAATGCGGCCTTGATAGGAGCTTCTGCAGGGGCTAGTGCCATCCTTATCTTTATTTGTACCTATATACCCAATCAAGAGGTTAGGGTTATTTTTTTCAATATAAAGCTATGGTATATAGGGGTATTTGTGGTGTTGATGGATTTGGTTCAACTGCCTACCAGTGGAAATGCTGGAGGGCATTTGGCTCATTTGGGCGGAGCATTGTTAGGCTATCTTTATGCGAGCCAATTGTTCAAAGGAAATGATATAGGATCCGGGTTTTCCAATTTTTTTGATAGTATAGTCAATTTGTTCAAACGCAAGGAAAAAAAGGCGCCTCTTAAAACCGTATACAAGAACAAAAGCCAAAATACCTCTAAAAACACCGTGAACTACGATGCGCAAAGCAAACAAAAAAAAATAGATGCGATACTCGACAAAATAAGCAAATCTGGATATGAGAGTTTGTCCAAAGCAGAAAAGGACTTTTTGTTTAAGGCTGGTAAGGAATAAACACAATATCTGGGATGTCGTTTTGGGGTAAAACCGTGTATGGGTTAAATATTGTTTTTTCGGCCTTATTGTTATTGGCTTGTATAGTTCCGTATACGAAGTCGGCCAGCTTTGCCTTCTTAAGCCTAACCGTGCCCCTTTTGGTATTTCTGAATATATTCTTTGTACTATACTGGTCAATAGTGTCCAAGAAAAAAGTTTGGCTTTCCTTTTCAGTATTGGTAATAGGTTATTTTAGTTTGGGTTCCTTCTTATTCTTTAATGAGTCTGAAGCTACTAAATCTAAAGACGATTTGAAAATTATGTCATTTAATGTTCAAGGTTTTAATGAATTAAACTCTATAAATGAGCCAAACTTAGGTGAAGAAATTGTGGATTTTATTAAGCGAGAGAATCCTGATATTATCTGTATTCAAGAGTTTAGTAGAGTTTGGTATAAAAAGTTAAGACAATACCCATATTTCAGTCAAACCCCATATACAACGCGAAGGTCGATACAAGGAATTTTCTCTAAATATCCTATTATTGGTGAAGGCTCATTGGATTTTCCAGATACTTGGAATAATGCCATTTATGTTGACATCAAATATAAGGAGGATACCTTAAGAGTATACAATCTCCACCTAGAATCCCTAAAAGTTCGTCCAGGAAGCTTAAAGCGGGAAAGATCCGATCGTTTATTGGGGCGTTTGCGGAATTCCTTTGCCAAGCAACAAGAACAGGCAGATTTGATCAGGAAGCACATGAAAAAGGTGGATTATAAAAAAATTGTTTGTGCCGATATGAACACAACCCAATATTCCTATGCATATCACGAGGTGAAACAGGATATGGAGGATACCTTTGAGAAGAAAGGCAGTGGCTATGGCAGAACCATTAATTTTTGGAAATTCCCCCTTCGCATAGATTTTATCCTAACCGACCCCGGGATTCATATTTTAAGCCACAAAAATTACGACGTACATCTTTCCGATCACGAGCCTATCATGGCCGCGTTAAAAATTGAATCGGATAAATAAACAGTCCGTCAGATCGGCAATCATGTGAATTAAAAAGGCGATTCCCCAGATTCGTGTGGTTTTCCAAAAAAGCATTAAAAAGTAAACAGCGATTGCCCAATACGTATGTAAAGGATGAAAACCGATACTGCATCGGTCTGCATCAAAAATAGGATCGGCCAACAGATGATCTACGTCCAAGAGTATTCCCGCCAATAGTATTAAACTTACTTTAAGCCGGTGTTCCTTAAAAAAAAAGAAGGCGATTAGAATCGGAACAACAAAATGAATCCCATAATGTAGAATAAACCTAAGCATGCTTGCCCAAGATATCAATATCCTTGAGATACCCTAAGGTATTAGGCCCTAGGTTAAAAAGTGCATCCAAAATGCTCAGGTTGGGGACAAATCCATGTCGGTCTCCAAAAACCTGGACATATTCGGGAAACTTAACTGGCAGCTCCGTTTTTGCATTGACCAAAAAACGATAGTCGTTTGTATAGTCAAATTGATACACTTCAGTGAATTTTTTTACCATATCCAATTGGAGACAATCGCAAATAACCTCAATGGTTGCCAAGTTGAATTCTATTATATAATCGAATTGCGTTTCATAAAGGGGCTTGATTTCATCCTCATAAAATTCAAAGAAAGGGGAGGTCCTATACGCCGTTTCCAAGGTTCTCCAATGTTGTCGTTGCCAAGGACAGGAGTTGTCTATTTTAACCTTTTTGTAACTCTGTCTACCATTTTCACCTTTTGTATGGATTATGGGTATACTAAGTATATGTTTACCTCTATCCGTGCAGATATGGGACCTGTTCCTGTAAGTTTGTTTTTGATAATTGTCCTGCAGTTCAAAAAAGACATCCTTAGCTTTTGTAAAAACACGGAAAAAAGCAATGTTTGGAAAATAAGCAGGATGAAGTATGGTCATTTTCACTTAGGAATTTTTGGCCTTTTTTCGTTTCCAAAACCAGTTACCTACAAAATAGGCCATCAACAGGATAAGAAAATATTTAAAGTAGGATTGTGGTTCCCCATCACCGTTGACGGTAGTGAAAATTCTATCCCATCTTGGACGCCAATTGGAGATGGGTTCCGTAAAATTATCAAAACTCATCCAAATGAAAATTGGAGTTCCTACAATATGGTTTTCGGGTACATATCCCCAAGCCCTGCTATCTTCGGAGTGGTCCCTGTTATCACCCATCATCCAATAATAGTCTTGCTGAAATGTATAGGAATCCGCTACCTCGCCATTGATTAAAATTTGATTGCCCGAAACTTCAATTGTATTGCCTTCATACTCCCTGATAATTTTCTTGTACAATGGCAATGTTTTAAGGTTTAAAGAAACCGTGGTGCCTTCCTTCGGTATATAAATAGGTCCCATTTGGCTATAGTTCCAAGGATAATCTGGACTTTGGGGGAAAAGGTTGATACCTCTTTTCCCTTTGGGTATAACTTGGCGCACGACCGAATCAATTCCGGCGTCCTTTCGTAAGGTCTCTACCATTTGATCCGTTAATGGAACCAATCGTTCCCGATCGGTAACCTCCTTAAGGGAGAGTCTGTACTTTTTTATTACATCGGCAGGAATTCCTAAACTACCCGTATAGAGCTCCAATTGTCCGTCTCCAAGTTGATTGAATCCTTTTAAATATGGGTTTATGCCTTGACCTTGTTGTTGGTTCACCGGACCGGAAATGTATTTTCTGGTAAAATCCGTGATTCCCAATTGATCTAGCAATCTGGAGGAAACACCTTTTTGTGAATAAATGATGTAATCATATTGTGGTTTGGCACTACCCGGTAATTCCAGTTGTTTGCCGTTAATAAATACATATCCGTCTATTACTTCCAAGGAATCCCCCGGAATTCCAACACAACGCTTCACATAATTGGATTTCTTGTCTATGGGTTTTTTCACCCCTGCTTCTGCCCTGAAGAACCTTCTAACGGTATCTGCGGGCCAACTGAAAACTACAATATCGTTCCGTTTTACTTTTGTGAATCCTGGGAGTCGAAAATAAGGTAGTTGTGGTTTGTTCAAATAAGACTTTGTTCCAACGATGGGCAACGTATCATGTACCATGGGAGCCGCTACCGTGGTCATAGGGGTCCTAGCCCCATAATGGAACTTGCTCACGAATAAAAAGTCGCCCACCCTAAGAGTTCTTTCCAAAGAGCCCGTAGGAATAACATAGGGTTGTATAAAGTAGGTGTGTACCAAGGTAGCTGCCACTATGGCAAATACAATGGAGCTTACCCATTCTCCCAAGGCCGTTCCTGGATGGAGGCTTCTGTTCTCTATATACTTTACATCTAAAGCATAGTTTACGTAGAAAATATAAAAACCTAGCGTTAAAACGACCAACCATGATTCCAATAGACTATTTCTTCCAAAACTCCTTATGGTTTCTACCCATATGACGGGAAACATCAATAGGTTAATAATAGGGATAAACAATAAAATGACCCACCATTTGGGCCTATTGATTATCTTCATTAAGACAACGGCATTATAAATGGGAACTATGGCCTCCCATGCTTTATGACCGGCCTTTACATACAATTTCCAAGTTCCAAGAAAATGAATTACCTGAATTGCTAATATGAAAATAATCCACTGCGTACCATTCATGATTTTATGTTTTTACATTACATGATGCTCCTTTTAGGAACGAAATTTTGATAGTATCTGTCTGTTGAATATAATATTGTTACGTATTTTAACCCAGGTTTAACACATCTTTCATGGTGAAAATACCTGTTTTATCAAGAATCCATTCTGCAGCAATGACCGCTCCCAAGGCAAAACCTTCTCGGTTATGGGCAGTATGTTTGATTTCTATACTATCCACTTGACTATTGTAATTAATTGTATGAGTGCCCGGTGTATCCCCAATTCTTTTAGAGAAAATAGGTATCTCTTCGTCTACACGTTCGTTTAATTTCCATTTTTGATAATGCGTATTTGCTATGATTCCCTCTGCTAAGGTGATAGCCGTACCACTAGGGGCGTCCAACTTTTGGGTATGATGGATTTCCTCCATGGATACCTTGTACTGCGAAAGGTTATTCATCATTTTGGCCAAATAGGCATTCAGTTCAAAAAAGACGTTTACCCCTAAACTGAAATTCGATGCGTATATAAAAGCGCCTTTCGTTTCTTTACATAGCTTTAGGGCGTCGTCCATTTTCTGAAGCCATCCTGTAGTTCCAGAAATTACGGGTGTATTGTTCTCCAAGCATATTGATATGTTGGCGAACGCTGCATCGGGTGTGCTAAAATCAATGGCCACATCTATATTGGAAAAGTCGATTTTATCACTTCCCAAATCAATTTTTGCGGTAATTTCATGTCCTCTTTCAACGGCTAGCCGTTCAATCATTTTTCCCATTTTTCCGTAGCCGAAAAGTGCTATTCGCATAATTAAAACTTTATGGTTAATGCCATTCCGTAAGTAGGGTCATTTGTAACGGAATTCAGGTCAAGATAAGGTTCAAAATCCAATGAAAGGTTGTTATCTATATTAAATTGCTTCAAATGGGCATCTACATTGGCGTCGATAATGTTCAAGGTGTAAGCGACAATAGTAACCACCAACCATAAATCGCGATCCCTTTGAAATCGTTCCTGTTGGTTTTCCAGTGTGGCCAATTCAAAAAATGGAAATTCCCCTTCACCATTAAATTCATCGTCGCTAAAACCTGCCTGCCTTCTTTTAAAAGCTGTCCTGAACCTTTGATAATTGTCATTGTTCAAGGAATACATGTAGACACTACCCCCAATCGCTCCGTAGACCAAAGGTACTTTCCAATATCGCTTGTTGTAGATTTGTCCCAGACCGGGAAGCACGGCAGAGTAGAAAGCAGCCTTACTTGGAGCCAACGGATTAATATTCCTTTTCTTTTTAAAGGAGGTGGAATCCTCTATGACCAATACAGCGGTACTTAGGGTGTTGGTAATACTATCCGTCTCTTTTTCTTCCGGAAGCTCTTCCTCTTGGGAATAAGACGCAACGGCCAAAAAAAATAAAAGGGAGAGTATTGAGAAGTGTTTATGCACCCGTAATCAACTTTTTTATACGCTCGAATTCTTCCTTGGAATGAAAGGGAATGGTAATACTCCCTTTGGATTTTCCTGAAGTTTTCACTTTAATGCCTGCGGAAAGATGTTTGGAAATTTCATCTATACCCGATTTAACATAGGTTGGGGTCTCCACCTTTGACTTGCTAGGTTTGGGAGAGTCATTATTATGATAATTCTTGACGGCGTTTTCCGTATCCCTAACGGATAAATTTTGCCCAACAATTTTTTCATACAAGGCTATTTGGTCTTGCCTGTTTTCGATATTGACCAAGGCCCTTCCATGGCCCATGCTCAAAAAACCATCGCGCATCCCGGTTTGAATTATTGGGTCAAGCTTTAACAGTCTTAGATAATTGGCTATTGTAGACCGTTTCTTTCCAACCCTGTCACTTAATTTTTCCTGGGTAAGGTTTATTTCATCTATTAGTCTTTGGTAAGAGAGTGCAATTTCGATAGGATCAAGGTCCTGTCGCTGTATATTCTCTACCAAAGCCATTTCCAAGGATTCCTGGTCGTTGGCAATTCTTATGTAGGCAGGGATAGTCTCGAGCCCTACCAATTTGGAGGCCCTAAACCGCCTTTCCCCGGATACTAGTTGATATTTATTAAACCCAAGTTTTCTAACTGTAATGGGCTGAATAACGCCCAATTCCCTGATCGAGGTGGCCAATTCCTGAAGTGTTTCATCATTGAAATTTGACCTGGGCTGAAAAGGATTGACATCGATGTCCTCTAAATCCAGTTCTATAATGTTGCCCACCACCTTGTCGGCGTTCTTATCCGTTGCAGATTGTATATCATTATCAGGGTCTTTCAACAATGCCGAAAGACCTCTCCCCAAAGCTTGTTTTTTTACTGCTTTTGCCATATTATGCTGTCTGCTTATTTTTCTGCACTACCTCATTGGCCAAATTTAGGTAGTTTGCTGCGCCCTTACTTGAGGCATCATATTTAATGATACTTTCTCCGTAACTGGGTGCTTCACTAAGTCTAACATTCCGTTGTATTATCGTATCGAAAACCATATCACCAAAATGCTTCTTGACCTCTTCTACCACCTGGTTGGATAAGCGTAATCTAGAATCGAACATTGTCAATAACATACCTTCAATATCCAATTGCGGATTATGTATTCTTTGTACACTCTTAATGGTGTTTAAGAGTTTTCCCAAGCCTTCCAAGGCAAAGTATTCACATTGAATGGGAATGATTACGGAATCTGCTGCGGTCAAGGCATTAAGTGTTAAAAGCCCTAAGGATGGCGCACAATCTATGAGAATGTAGTCATAATCTTCCTTAAGCTCCAATACAGCCTTTTTCATCATGTATTCCCGTTTCTCCTTATCTACCAATTCAATTTCTATGGCCACCAAATCTATATGGGCGGGAATCAAATCAACATTGGGGGAGGAAGTAGGTATGATGGCTTCCTTGGCCGTTTTCGTATGTTCTAAAAGTTGGTAGGTTCCCAATTCTATACTATCCACATCTATACCCAATCCTGAGGTAGCATTGGCTTGTGGATCCGCATCGATCAATAACACTTTCTTTTCAAGAACGCCAAGCGAGGCAGCTAGATTAACAGTGGTAGTTGTTTTACCAACACCACCTTTTTGATTTGCAATAGCAATAATCTTGCCCATATTCAAAGTAAGTTAGAGTGTAAAAATACGATTATTTGTGGGGCTGATAAAAGGATTTTGTTAACACTAGGTGAATAACCAAAACCTTTTCATTAAAATAGCGTTAAAGTTTTATTTATCAAAACTTTAGAGATAAAAGATGTGCGTGTTTCAAAGGTCAAATAATTTAGACTATTTGTTTTTCTCCTTTAATTTGAGGCTGTCCTCATATTCTATCAAATAAATTTCCTCATTTTTCTTCTTGAGGTAATACTCTTCCCGGGCGAATTTTTCCAGTTCATCCTCGTTGGACAGTTTTTCGATGACTTTTTTGTCCTTTGCGATTTCTTTTTTTAGAAATTCCTGGGTTTTTTCCAGTTTGTTTATTTCGCGCTTGAGCTCTAAGTGTATCAATAGGGAATTGGTATCAAAAAATACCATCCAAATTACGAAAACGGTCAGGACCAGGACATAGATGTTGGTCATGATCTTAAACCATTTTTTCTTTCTTAATTCCTGTAGTCCCATTAGGCCTCAGCTAATTTTTCGTTAATGATGCTCCTTACAATTTCAACGGCGACCGTATTGTATTTGTTATTTGGTATGATGATATCCGCATATTCCTTGGTAGGCTCGATAAATTGGTCGTGCATGGGTTTTATCACGTTTTGATAATTCTCCAAGGTCTCGTTCAAATTCCAGCCACGTTCATTAACATCCCGCTTTAACCTCCGGATTAAACGCTCGTCCGTATCGGCATGAACAAAAATTTTAATGTCGCACATGTTTCTTATTTCGGAATTCGTCAAAATTAAGATTCCTTCAACAATCATCACTTTTCTAGGGTGGGTGGGTATCGTTTTTTGAATTCTGTTGCATTCCAAAAAGGAATATACGGGTTGCTCAACGGATTCACCCGCCTTAAGGGCCTTTAAATGCTTTTCCAAAAGATTGAAATCTATGGAGTTGGGGTGATCAAAATTCGTCTTCCGCCTCTCTTCCAAAGTAAGATGCGAAAGATCGTTATAATAGGCGTCTTGGGAAATTACCCCTACCTCGTTCTTAGGTAATTCATTGATGATTTGATTGACTACGGTTGTTTTTCCGCAACCTGTTCCTCCCGCAATTCCAATAATTAGCATGCAATGATTTATTTAGGCCAAAAATACATATTTGAATGTCAAAATTAGGGAAAACTTAAAATTGAAGTAAGGATAACGTTCCTTCTATTCGTAAGCTTTACTTTTGCACAATGCAAAATGAAAACGTAAAACCCAACTTTGAATTTGTGGCCTTAATGGCCTCGCTGATGTCAATCGTTGCGTTAACCATCGATGCACTTATACCTGCAATTTCGGACATTGGAATAGCCATAAATAGTTTGGACCCCCCCAGAAACCAATTGTTGATTATTATGATTTTCCTAGGTTTAGGGGTAGGGCAGTTGTTCTTTGGGCCTATTTCCGATAGCTTGGGAAGAAAGCCTATTGTGTATATGGGGTTTGCCGTTTTTGGGGTGGCCAGCATTATTTGCCTTTTGGCACCTAATTTGGAAATAATGATTGTTGGTAGAATACTTCAAGGTGTGGGGCTTTCCGCTCCGCGTACCATAAGTATTTCTATTATTAGGGATACGTATAGAGGGGATTATATGGCGAAAATTATGTCATTTGTTACGGCGTTTTTTATTTTGATACCGGTTGTTGCACCAGCTTTTGGGAAGTTCATTATGAGTTTCTCCGGATGGGAAGGTATTTTTTATGCCCAATTATTTTTTGCGTTCCTGGTCTGTGTCTGGTTTTTTAAAAGGCAGGAAGAAACTTTAAAACCGGAGTATAAGGTGCCTTTTAAAACTGCAGTATTTGTTAAAGGCACCAAGGAAATTTTTAAATATAGGGAAACCGTTTCCTGTACCATAATTTCAGGATTGATTACAGGCTCTTTTTTGGTTTATTTGAGTTCTGCGCAACACGTCTTTGAGGAGTTATACGGTTTGGCCGATAGTTTCCCCCTCATCTTTGCGGGGTTGGCCATTTCCATTGGCTTTTCAACTTTGACTAACGGAACCTTGGTCCTTCGTTTTGGTATGCGTAACCTTTCCTTTGTGGCGCTTTCTTCCTTTACTTTAATAGCCTTGTTGTATAGTTTTCTGTTTTGGGGAAAGCCAGACCCTAGCGTATCGGTATTGATTGCCTTTCTTTCTATACTTTTTCTATGTTTAGGCTTTATCTGGGGAAATCTAAGGGCTATTGCCATGGAACCTATCGGGCATATTGCGGGAATAGGAGCTGCCATCACCGGATTTGTGTCCACGGTACTATCCATTCCCATCTCAATATTTATCGGACAGTTTATTACAAATTCCGTTTGGGCCTTATTTGCCGGATTGGGTATTTGTGGATTGATTTCAGTGATCCTGTTCGTTGCCTTTAAAACAAGACCACTGTTTGCTAGCAATCGTGCCTATCAATAAAATTTAAAGGGCGTTATCCATAATTTCCTGAACAATTTCCGGATTTAATAACGTACTCGTATCCCCAAGATTGGAGGTGTCATTACTGGCGATTTTACGCAGAATTCTTCGCATGATCTTGCCACTTCGTGTTTTGGGTAGTCCGGACACAAATTGGATTTTATCCAGTTTTGCTATAGGGCCTATTTGTTCCGTAATCTGTTGGTTGATTTCTTTTCTGAGGTTGTTCTTGTCCCTACTTTCACCTGTTTCCTTAAGGATTATATATCCGTAGAGGGCATTTCCTTTAACATCATGGGGGAAGCCAACAATGGCGGATTCCGCAACCGCCGGATGCTCATTTATGGAATCCTCTATAGGTGCCGTTCCCAAATTGTGTCCAGAAACAATAATGACATCATCCACCCTTCCCGTAATGCGGTAGTATCCCACAGCATCTCGAAGTGCACCGTCACCCGTAAAATACATGTTTTCATAGGCCGAAAAATAGGTATCCCGATAGCGATCATGGTTGCCCCAAATGGTTCTTGCTATAGAAGGCCATGGAAATTTTATACACAACCTTCCATCGACCTGGTTTCCTTTTATTTCCTGCCCATTTTCATCCATCAGAGCAGGTTGAATTCCAATGAATGGTAGCGTTGCATACGTTGGGGTTGTAGGAGTGACATAAGGAATAGGGCTGATCATGATGCCTCCTGTTTCCGTTTGCCACCAAGTATCCACAATCGGACTATTCTTTTTGCCCACGTTGTTATTGTACCAATGCCATGCTTCTTCATTAATCGGTTCGCCCACGGAACCTAAAACCTTAAGACTCGATAAATCATATTTTTCAACAAAATCGAGATTTTCCTTAGCAAGTGCTCTAATGGCCGTTGGAGCCGTATAGAATTGGGTTACTTTATGTTTTTGGACCACTTCCCAAAATCTACCAAAATCAGGGTAGGAGGGAACCCCTTCAAACATTACGGTTGTAGCACCATTGGCCAACGGTCCATAAACGATATAGGAATGTCCCGTAATCCAACCGATGTCCGCCGTACACCAGTACACATCATTCTCTTTATATTGGAATATATTTTTGAAGGTATACGCCGAATAAACCATATAACCTGCGGTGGTATGTACCATCCCTTTTGGTCTACCTGTTGAGCCGGAGGTGTAAAGAATAAATAAGGGGTCCTCTGCATTCATGATTTCGGCCACATTATCACTGTAGGCCTCGTCCAAAAGAGGTTGTAACCAATAATCTCTATTGGGTACCATTTCAATTTCACTGTGTATCCTTTTGGCTACAAGAACGTTTTCAACACCGGGGCAGGCTTCCAAGGCTTTGTCCACGATTCCCTTTAAATCGATGGTCTTGGAACCTCGATAAGAACCATCCGAAGTAATCACCAGTTTACAATCAGAATCATTGATTCTTGTTGAAAGGGCATTGGATGAAAAACCTGCAAATACTACGGAATGGATAGCACCGATACGGGCACACGCTAATACCGATATGGCCAATTCGGGTATCATGGGCAGGTAAATGCAGACACGGTCCCCTTTTTTTACGCCTTTTTCCAGGAGCACATTGGCCATTTTGCACACACGTTCGTGAAGCTGTCTGTACGTAATATGTTCGGCTTCTTCTTTTGGGTCGTTGGGTTCAAAAAGAATGGCCGTTTTGTTGCCCCGTGTGGGCAAATGACGGTCGATACAGTTTTCGGTTATATTTAATTGGGCACCTTCAAACCATTTTATTTCGGGTTTTGTAAAATCCCAACTCAGCACGTTATCCCATCGTTTTCGCCATACAAAATGCTCCTCGGCTATCTCTTCCCAAAAAGCCTCAGGATTACGGACGGATTTTCTATAAACTTGATAATATTCCTCTAAATGTTTGATGTGATAGTTACTCATTGCTAAATTCTGATTTCTACTAAAATTATTAATACTTTAATGACCGCTGGCTTCTCCGGCTCCGCTTGGAATCCGTATGTCCTCCACAATTTCCTGTACATTTTCAGGCGGTGGTGGCGTAAACTTCATAATTACAATAGATACTATAAAATTAACGACCATGGCGATACTGCCAAAACCTTCCGGCGAAATTCCAAACCACCAATCCTCTGGTGTACCTCCACCAAACCAATCGAACTTGAATTTGGTCATATAGAATAACATGAGCAGCGTGCCCGTAATCATTCCGGCGATGGCACCTTCCTTATTCATTTTTTTATAAAAAATACCCAGAACAATAGCGGGAAAAAAGGAGGCTGCCGCTAATCCGAAGGCTAGAGCGACCACCGCCGCAACAAATCCAGGCGGGTTAATACCAAAATATCCTGCAATGACCACGGCCACTGTTGCCGCAAGACGTGCGGCCCAAAGTTCCCCTTTATCCGAGATATTGGGCTTAAATACTTTTTTTATAAGGTCATGGGATACTGAAGAGGAGATGACCAGTAGTAAACCAGCGGCAGTGGATAGGGCTGCGGCCAAACCTCCTGCCGCGACCAAAGCGATGACCCATGCAGGCAGATTTGCTATTTCGGGATTGGCCAGTACCATGATATCTCTGTCAACGGTCAACTCATTTTTTTCTGGATCTGCTACATATTGAATTATTCCATCCTTGTTTTTGTCGTTAAAAGTCAATAAACCTGTAGTTTCCCAATTGGTGAACCATGCCGGCATGGAACTGTATTCCTTATTGCTAACCGTGTTGATCATATTGGTTCTTGCAAATACGGAAACTGCAGGTGCGGTAGTGTAGAGTATTGCAATCAGTAATAGGGCCAGTCCGGCCGATTTTCTTGCATTCTTGACTCTTTTTACCGTGAAGAAGCGCACAATAACGTGTGGCAACCCCGCCGTACCCACCATAAGTGCCAATGTGATGGCAAATACATCGGCCATGGATTTGGAACCGTTCGTGTAAGCGTTGAAGCCTAGCTCTGTTGATAGACCATCCAATTTATCCAAAAGGTACGTTCCCGAACCATCTGATAATGTTGAACCCATTCCTAATTGTGGGATAGGGTTTCCGGTCATTTGTATCGAAATAAATATGGCGGGCACCATAAAGGCGAAAATAAGCACACAGTACTGTGCTACCTGGGTATAGGTTATACCTTTCATCCCTCCCAAAACCGCGTAAAAAAGCACGATGACCATTCCTATGATGACCCCGGTATTGATGTCGACTTCCAAAAAACGTGAAAATACCACCCCAACACCTCGCATTTGTCCGGCGACATAGGTAAATGAAACTATGAGGGCGCAGATAACGGCCACAATTCTGGCGGTTTTGGAATAATATCTATCTCCGATAAAATCAGGTACGGTGAACTTTCCAAATTTCCGAAGATAAGGAGCCAATAATAGCGCCAAAAGTACATATCCACCAGTCCATCCCATGAGATAAACAGAACCATCATATCCCGCAAAGGCAATGATGCCGGCCATGGAGATAAATGAGGCAGCCGACATCCAATCAGCGGCCGTTGCCATACCGTTGGCCAAAGGTGAAACCCCGCCTCCGGCCACATAAAAATCCCTAGTTGAACCTGCACGGGACCAAATAGCAATGCCTATATATAATGCAAAGGTGATTCCGACAAGAAGATAGGTCCATATTTGAACGCTCATAATGGTTTGGTTTGATTGATTTTTCTATTTATAGGGTATTAATAGGATATCTAAAATCTTTTTATTCATCATACCCATATTTTTTGTCCAATTTGTTCATAAGTCGGACATACACGAATATTAGTATAACAAAAACGTAAATAGAACCTTGTTGCGCAAACCAAAAACCTAGCTTGAAACCTCCTATTTTGATTGAATCCAAGGCATCCTTGAAGAGGATTCCCGCCCCATAGGAAACCAGAAACCAAATTGCCAAAAGAATGAAGAGATATTTGACGTTTTCTTTCCAATATGCGGTAGCTTGCTTTTGTTTGTCGGACATTTTTAGGAATTATCTATTTAGACTAGAAATTTAGTGAAAATACTTTAATTGGGTAAGAAAATCACACCGCTGGATGAATCCCTTTTAGCACCTGTCACCGTTTTGAGCACATTGATTTCCTTTTCAGACCTTAGTACTCCCATAAATGCAAAAACGAGTGCTTCCTTGAATTCTATCAATATTTTATCTGGAACTACCACTTCAATTTTAGAATCCAATTTTTGTTCTAAAGTTTCAATAAGAAAAGCATTTAGGGCTCCTCCTCCGGTGACAAATAATTTTTGATTGGTTTTATTGGTATTTAAGGCCACTTGCTGGGCAATTTTTTCACATATGTGATGTATGGCCGTGTGTAATAAATTTTCAGTGCTATCCTTGGTTTCATTTACAATGGGCACCACCTTCTCCAAGAACCACTCGTACCCAATGGATTTAGGGTGGGGTAGTAGGTAATAGGATAGTCCGTTCAGTTTTTTTAACATCATTGGATTAATGGTACCCGACCTGGCAAGTGTTCCATTTTCATCATAATCCAAATCAATTTTCCTTGTAATATAATTCAATATCATATTGGCTAGTCCGATGTCATAGGCTATTCTTCTTCCTTTCAATTCAAAGGAAATGTTGCTAATTCCACCAAGATTCAGACAGAAATCATATTCACTAAAAAGTAAACGGTCACCAATGGGTACCAAGGGTGCGCCTTGACCTCCCAAGGCAAGGTCATTACTTCTAAAGTCACAAATAATTGTATGTTCAGAGGCATTTGCTAGATGTTGTCCGGAACCCAGTTGAAAGGTAAGTCCAAGTTCGGGGCGATGATGGGAGGTATGGCCATGACTGGCGATAAAATTGACTTCTAGGTTCTGTTCTTGAATGAAATCCTTTGCCCGTTCCCCAAGCCAATTACCATATTCATTATGTAGCTGAAGCAGTTTTTCAGCCGATAGATGTATAGCGTCCTTTAGGTCGCTTTGCATCTTTGGGGCATAGGAAATACTTTCCGATGCTTTTATCTCAAATTGCCACTGGTCTTTCTTTTTCCAGAAATGGCAGTACGCGAGGTCCAGGCCATCCAATGAGGTGCCGGACATCATTCCAACGACTTTATAGATTTTCATTTTTTTAATTAAGTTAGGGATACCGGAAGTTTTCCATTCGCCTTTATTTTTCCTAGAAAATGTTCCGTGGCCATATCCTGAAATTCGGTAAAATCTTGATAGACCAATACGGTGGCCAAGGATTTTTTTATATCAAAAAGTTTCAATGAATATGGATTTCCAAAATGGTAGAGCACAACGTTCTTTTCCTCAAGTAGGGTATTGATAAAATCGATTTCGGCTTTTAGGAAACCAAAATGGTTTGCAGGTTTTACCTTGGGCGGAGTCAGGAGCAAAAGAATATTTTTCTCATTTTTAATTTCCTGTGTTGCCTCCGTCAAAAAAGAAAGAATTTCTTCAGGTGAAGAGCTCTTTTTGGAGCGCTGAAATGTAAGTGTGCAAAAAGTTTTTTGGTCGAAATCCTCTATATCTTCTTCACTCCCTTTGTAGAGTGTAATACTCTCCTTGGCAATTTTCCTGTTCAATTCTTCGCTTTTGGATAGTTTAGTAAATTTGTCCTGGTTTGGATTCCCCATGGCCTTTTCCTTGAGCTTCCATACCCGTTCAAAGGTTTCTTCCAACTGTTTTTCCGTACTGTTTTTTGCAATGGTTTCAATACCTTCTTTAACGTGTTCGGCAAAGCAAAGGATATCGTTTCCGGCATGAAAGGCGAGCCATTCCAGTTCACCGGGCACCGAATAATTCTTTGAAACGGCATGCATATTTAGGGCATCGGAAATAACTACTCCCTTGAAATGCATTTGGCCCCGTAAAAAATCGGTAATAATTTCACGGGAAATACTTGCGGGTGTATCCTTGCCGTTCGCCAAAGCCGGAATGGACAAATGTCCCACCATAATTGCATCGATTCCTTCTGATATTATTTTTTGAAAGGGATAGAGTTCATTTTCCAAAAGTTCCTTCTTCGATTTATCAATAACTGGAATCCCCAAATGGGAATCCACCGAAGTATCCCCGTGTCCGGGAAAATGTTTGATACTGGTCAATGCCCCAAGACTTTCGGTTCCCTTTATGTAGGCCAACGCTTTTTTTGTGACCTGCTCCCTATCGTCACCAAAAGACCGATATCCAATCACGGGGTTGTTGGGATTGTTGTTGATGTCCACCACTGGGGAAAGGTTCCAATGTATGCCTGCTGCCAAGCAGTCTTGGGCAATGTTCTTCCCAACTTCATAGATAAGTTCCTCCTTTCCACTAAATGCGCCTAAAGTAATCGCATAAGGATACTGAGGTGTATTTTCGATTCGCATAGCCAAGCCCCATTCTGCATCTATGGCAATAAATAGGGGGTATTTGGATGCCGACTGATATCTCTTTATCAGGGATTTAAGGGTTTCAAAACTTTCCTCATTTCGGATGACCTCTTTTTTCCCCTCGAAATTGGTTGCCGCACTGGCCCTGGAATGAAAAAAACAGATACCCCCAATGCCATAGTCCCTTATCAGGGTTTCCAGGGCCTGTATTTCTTCTTCCGTGTCATTGATGAATGCCGCCG
Organism: Maribacter cobaltidurans; assembly: GCF_002269385.1. NCBI lineage: Bacteria > Pseudomonadati > Bacteroidota > Flavobacteriia > Flavobacteriales > Flavobacteriaceae > Maribacter > Maribacter cobaltidurans. The sequence goes on along the minus strand of NZ_CP022957.1, from coordinate 214,741 downwards.
GCATAAAGAACTGTCCAATCTTTTCCAGGGGACTTAATCTAGTTTTGGCAATTTCAAAAGGTGGCAGTTCTTTCATATTAATCGTTGGTTTTCTTACCAAATTCCGCAGGGTAGGTAATATATTTTAATAAAATTAGGGAAGGCAATGCGGCAATTACTACCCAGATAAAAAAACCGTCATAGCCCAACCATTGCTGCACATAACCACTAATCATTCCCGGAAGCATCATACCCAGGGCCATAAAACCTGTAGCAATGGCATAGTGGCTGGTTTTGGATTTACCTTCTGCAATATAGATGAGGTACATCAGAAAAGCGGCAAAACCAAATCCGTACCCAAACTTTTCGAACATAACAGTAGCGGTAACGGGAACTACGTGTGTCGTTTTTGTAACCGCCAATATAGCATAGAATATATTGGGGAGATTTAAAGAAAGAACCATAGGGAACATCCATTTTTTGAGTCCGTCCCTGGATATCAAGATACCTCCCAAGATACCCCCAAAAGAAAGCATGATAACGCCTGCTGTTCCAAAAATGGTTCCAATAAGTTCTGTGGAATAGCCAAGGCCACCTTTTTCCGTACTATCGAGCATAAATGGGGCCGCCATCTTTACCAATTGGGATTCCCCGAGCCTGTATGTTAGGATAAAGGCTAAAGCGATACCTATATTTTTCTTTTGAAAAAAGGTACTGAATACTTCCAAAAAGCTTTTCGGTTTTTCGGCTATATTGGCCTTTTCCGATTCATATTTTGGGGTTACCAATACATTGGATATGGATAGCAATAGCATTAAAACGGCCGCCGCAATCATAGTGATGCTCCATGCTTTTGAGTTGTCTCCATATTTGTTTTCTAGAAATCCGGCTAAAATGACTATCAATCCTTCTCCCGTAACCATGGCCAAACGGTAAAAGGTGCTTCGCATCCCTACGAAAAAGGATTGTTTTTTTTCAGTCAGGCCCAACATATAATACCCATCGGAAGCTATGTCATTGGTCGCCGATGCAAATGCGGCCATCCAAAAACAGGCTAATGTTGTGATAAAAAACATATTAGTAGGAATGCTAAGGCCCACACCCAATAATGCGACGGCAATAACAAACTGCATGGACAAAAACCATTTGCGCTTTGTACTTTTTAAATCGACCAAGGGACTCCAAAGCGGTTTCAACACCCAGGGTAGATACAACCAACTGGTATACAGTCCAATGTCTGAATTGCTAACGCCCAATTGTTTGTACATGATTACCGAAACCGTCACCACCAACACATAGGGGAGACCTTGCGTGAAATATAGAATAGGGACCCATCCCCAAGCACCCTTATCTTTTTCTGCCATACCCTGGTATTTGATTTAAATGTATGATTGTTGGTTGAGATTCTCGTCCATATCGGTCCAAAAAAGTAATGGCAAAATCATTTCTTTTTAGAACCAATTTTGGTATTTGAACTTGGTTCGATCCGGTAGGAACAAAAATCTTGTCCAAGAGTTTTTTGCTTTTTAATTCCGATGTATTTTTTTTACTTGATTTATACACGAGTACATACTGAATTGCATTTTTATGGTCCAATGTCAGTGTCACAAAATCTGGTGATTGTTCTTTCCCGATAATGTTGACGTTTTCCAAATGCTCCTCGTAGCCATTTTTCACTTCAGGCGTTAAGGCCGGCCATTTGTAATACTTTCTTCCCAAATAGGAAACCACATCCTGATTTTTATCCATCAGGGATTTTGCACTGAATAAAATATTCCCTGATATCTCTGGAGTCTGCCGTGCCAACTTAAATTGGTTGGGTAATTCTTTCTTTTTCTCCCACGCCTGATCACTATTGTTTCGGACTTTGTAAGCCCCATTCCCGATATATACATAGCTGTTTTCACTATTTTTTGCCCACCAATTCGCAATGGTTTTATGGGAGGCCACAGGAAGGTCCAAACTCCAATAAATTTGAGGAGCTATGTAATCAAGCCACCCTTTTTCCATCCAAAGTAAGGGGTCTGCATATAGGTTTTCATAGGTTGTTTGACCCGCCTGGGTTTCGGAACCCCGTGGGTCCGTAGACTTGTTCTTCCAAACGCCAAACGGACTCACCCCAAAAGATACCCAAGGTTTGATATCCTTTATCGCGGTATAACTTTTTTTAATGAGGGTGTCCACGTTGCTACGCCGCCAGTCGGCCAAAGATTGCTGCGGTTGGGAACAGTTGTAAAAAGTGATACTGTCATTAAACACTTCGTCCTTAATGGTATAGGGATAAAAATAGTCATCAAAGTGAATCCCATCAATTTCATATGTGAGGGTCAGTTCCTTTATAATTGAAGTCAGTTTTTCCTGTACCTGAGGCAATCCGGGATTATAATAATATTTAGTTCCATATTTGACCATCCAATCTGGGTTCATGTTATAATCATGATTCGGACTTAGAATATCGGTATTTAAATCAAAGGTGGCCCTGTAGGGATTTAACCAAGCGTGAAATTCCAAACCCCTTATGTGAGCCTGTTCAATCATCCAAGATAATGGATCATCCTCCCATTTGGTATTTTCACCTTCCTTTCCGGTAAGAAATCGGGACCATGGGGCGTAATCCGAATTGTAAAAAGCATCACCCGCCGCACGAACTTGCACAATGACGGCATTGTAATTTAAGTTTTTATAAAAATCCAAAATTCTAAGGTAGTCTTCCTTCTGTTTTTCAACGGAATCCATTCCGTTTTTTGGCCAATCAATATTCACCACGGTGGCGATCCACACCCCGCGAAATTCCTTTTTTGGTTGGGGTATGTTGGGCTTAAAGATTCCGCAGGAACTAGCGATAATCAGAAGAAAAACGGTAAATAGTTTTTTGGGCATGGAAAAAATAAAAAAGGCCTATTTATCGAAAATAGGCCTTTTTGAATCATTTTAAAATTGATGTCTCACAAAAGCTTCCATAGCTGCATACGAGGACATGCCTAGGGCCTTGTATTTGTTGGCGGTATCTCTATTTCGCTCTTCGGCACGCATCCAGAATTCCCGTGAGTCATCTCCTTGGAACATGACGCCGTCCTTTTGGGACTGATGGCAGAAAATAGCATTTCGTTTTTTCAGGACTTGCCCCGGACTCATGGGAACGCACATTTCTATCTCATTGATATCCCATTCGTGCCAAGCACCTCTATACAACCATAACCAACAATCTTTAATAAATGGTTCCGGTTTTAGTCGTTTGAGGGCTTCCAAAACGGCATCCAAACAGACTTTATGGGTGCCATGTGGATCTGCGAGGTCACCTGCTGCATATATTTGGTGCGGTTTTATCTGTTTAATTATATCTACCATGAGAGCGATATCTTCCTCGGACAGGTTGTTCTTTTTTATGGTTCCCGTCTCGTAAAAAGGTAAATCCAAAAAGTGGACATGGGCATCCTTTAGCCCCATATATCGTGTTGCCGCATAGGATTCTGACCGTCTAATGTCTCCTTTTAACCTTCGCAATTCAGGGGAATCTATCTGGCTATCCTGTTTGTTGTTGATCGAGTTTATGATTTTTTGAACTTTTTCTGATGGATTCAAATTCATAGCGATTTCAGCGAATTTTCTGGCATCGGTATCCGAAACCGCTATGTTTCCCGATGTTTGATAGACCACATGTACCTCATGGCCCTGTTCTACCAATCTGTCAAACGTTCCTCCCATGGAAATTACGTCGTCATCCGGGTGGGGGCTAAAAATGATAACACGTTTTTTGGCAGGCTCCGCCCTTTCAGGTCTATGGGTATCGTCCGCATTTGGTTTTCCTCCAGGCCATCCGGTGATAGTATGCTGCAGCTTGTTGAATATTTGAATATTCAGATCATAGGAGTCCTCCTTGGAGAGCAGATCGGCCATCCCGTTATCGTTATAGTCTTTATCGGTAAGGCTCAAAACGGTCTTGCCCGTTTCTTCACAGAGCCAAATAATCGCTTTTGCCTTGAGCTCCTCCGTCCACTCACAGGCATCCACCAACCAAGGAGTTTTGTTTTTGGTCAATTCCGATGCCGCTCCGGTATCCAAGATAAACGTACAATTGGAATGGTTTTGTAGGTAGGTGGCAGGTACCTGGGATGAAATTTCACCCTCAATGGTTTTTTTTATGATTTCAGCCTTGTTTTCTCCCCAGCCCAATAAAATAATTCTCTTTGCCTTTCTAACCGTGGAAATACCCATGGTTATCGCTTTTCTAGGAACGTTGGCGATGCCCAGGAAGGACGGCGCTGCGTCCACCCTGGTAATGTGGTCCAAGGTAATGACCCTTGTTCCTGAATTGTAGTGGGAACCAGGCTCGTTGAAACCGATATGTCCAGTTCTACCAATACCCAATAATTGAAAATCAAGACCACCGTATTCCTTAATTTTTCTTTCGTAATCCAAACAATAGGCTACCGTTTCTTCCGGAGGAACAGTACCATCCGGAATGTGCACGTTTTCAGGGTCAATGTCTATATGGTTGAAAAGGTGCTCATGCATGAAATAGTGATAGCTCTGAATATTGCTTTTCTCCATGGGCAAATATTCATCAAGATTGAAGGTCACTACATTTTGAAAACTGAGGCCTTCTTCTTTGTGCATTCTAACAAGCTCTTCATAAACCCGGATAGGGGAGGAACCCGTGGCGAGACCCAGAACACATGTTCTGTTCTGATTTTGTTTTTTGCGGATGAGCTCTGCAATCTCTTCCGCTACACGAATGGACGCTTCATTGGAATCCGAGAAAATTACATTGTGGATTTTTTCAAATCGGGTTTCCTCAAATTGTCCGATGGGTTGGTGGCTGATGTCCCGCTTTTTTTTGACCATAGTGGTTTTCATATAATGTTGAAGTTTGACATTTTAATTCGGGCAAATATAGGCAATAATTTTATAACTTGCTGTTTTTTGCAATTTTTAAATGCTGTTTTTTGCAATAATTAACCTAAATTTAATGTTTGAAGTTCTATTACTGAATAAAACGGCATGTGTAAATTTTAGTTATCTTTGCTCTGTTTTCTATTTATACGGATACCTATGCTGAAGGAAGAACGCCAACAAATCCTCTTGAACGAAGTAGAATTGCACAATCGGATTCTATTGACGGATATTGCCGAAAGCCTAGATGTATCCATTGATACCATCCGCAGGGATGTGAAGGAATTGGATGCGGAGAACAAGCTTAAAAAGGTACATGGTGGGGCAATCTCCCTTGGCTTTACCAATAGTAACAGCAGAAATACGAACATTTATGCCCTGGACCAAAAAGTAACTATCGCCCAAAAAGCAGCAACCTTGCTTAAGGACGGGGCGGTAATTTTCATAGATGGGGGTACCACCTGTTTGGAACTGGTACGCTTGATTCCAGATAATCTAAAACTGACTTGTTTTACTATCAGTTTGCCCGTGGCTATGGAACTGTCCCACAAACCGAACGTTACGGTAATCTCCATCGGTGGTCAGATTTCCAAGGAAGCACAGATATCTATCGGAGCAAACGCCATCCATAATCTATCTGAAATAAAAGTAGACTATAGCTTTATCGGTACGGGTTATGTGGATGCCGTGTATGGGCTGACCGAATTCGATTGGGACATCGTCCAAGTAAAAAAGGCGGTGATAAAAGCAGCTAAAAAAACCGTTTTACTATCCATTTCGGAAAAACTAAATTCGCAGCATCGGTATAAAACCTGCGATATCAATACCATTAACACCATGATAACGGAATTGGATCCTTCCGATAGGATGTTGGAGGTCTTTAGAAATCACGATATACGCATCTTATAATAATTCTATGGATTATAAAAAAATTACGGAGACACCCTCCAATCATGATAACCTGGAGCAGTTAGATACGGTTTCCATCCTTCATAAGATGAACGAAGAGGATAGGAAAATAGCCGATGCCGTTGCCTTGGAAATCCCTCAAATTACCCAGCTTGTAGACGCCTTGGCGGAGCGCTTTCAAAAGGGAGGGCGTTTGTTTTATATTGGCGCAGGAACCAGTGGGCGTTTGGGAATTCTGGATGCCTCTGAAATTCCTCCCACCTTTGGAATGCCCCACGAACGCGTTGTTGGTCTAATTGCTGGAGGTGATAAGGCCATTAGAAAAGCGGTTGAAAATGCCGAAGATGATACACAACAAGCTTGGTTGGACCTAAAGGAACATGCAATTAATGAAAATGATGTTGTAGTAGGCATCGCTGCTTCGGGCACGACACCTTACGTTATCGGTGGTCTTGAATCGGCACAAAAAAATAATATTCTTACGGCTTGTATCACTAACAATCCGGGTTCGCCCATTACCAAGGTTTCAGACATACCTATTGCGGTAAACGTAGGACCGGAATTCGTTACCGGAAGTACCCGTATGAAAAGTGGTACCTCACAAAAATTGGTGTTGAATATGATATCCACGGCCCTAATGATCAAAATAGGTAGGGTAAAGGGCAACAAAATGGTTAATATGCAGCTAACCAACCACAAACTTGTGGACCGAGGCACCAGATACATTGTGGAAGGTCTTGGTGTAAGTTATGACCAAGCTGAGGAATTGCTAAAAAAACATGGATCCGTGAAAAAAGCGTTGGAAGCAGGGATTTAGCCTACACAAATATGTTTAAATTTTGGGGTTCAGTTTATAAATACCTTTTCCCTCTACACCCACATAGATAAGTCCATCCGGTCCTTGTTCAATGGAACGTACGCGACCCTTTCCATCCAATAATTTTTCCCTTTTAGTAACCTTGGTTCCGTTGAGTTCCAATCTTTCCAGATACTGAAATGCCAAAGAACCTACCAAAATACTTCCCTTCCATCCTTTGTATTTGTCCGTGGTAACAAAGACCATTCCACTGGGTGCAATGGATGGAACCCAATAATGAATGGGCTGTTCCATGCCCTCCATTTTGGTTTTATCGGTAATAGGTGTGCCACTATAGTTGATGCCATAGGTTATAACAGGCCACCCATAATTAGCTCCTTTTTTAATGATATTGATCTCATCTCCACCTCTTGGACCGTGCTCATTGTCCCATATTTTGCCGGTATCGGGATGTACGGCCAAACCTTGCGGGTTTCTATGTCCGTAACTATAAATGGCGGTTTTTGCACCGTTTTTGCCCACAAAAGGATTGTCTTTAGGTATGCTGCCATCATCGTTTAGCCTATAAATTTTTCCTCCATCCCTGGTAATATCCTGAGGGTTTATGTCCCTTTCGCCACGTTCTCCTATGGAAAAAAATAGGTATCCGTTTTTATCAAATACGATACGGGAACCAAAATGTTGTCCTTTGGTGGTATTGGGAACTGCCTTGTACAATACTTCGTTTTGAACTAGTTTATTACCCTCCAACTTGGCTCTCATGATGGCCGTATTTCCCCCTTTACTATCCCCATCAGGAGAGGCATATGACATATAGATCCAACCGTTTTTTTGATACTCCGGGTGCAGTTCAATATCCAATAAACCACCTTGTCCACGTTGGTAAATTTTAGGAGCATTAGCAATTTTTGTCTTTTTCCCGTTAAAAAAATGGATTAAATCACCATTTTTTTCGGTAATCAGCATACTGCCATCCGGAAGAAAGGTAAAGCCCCATGGAATCTGTAGGTCATCGACGAACAGCTCGGCATCGAAAGGGACCTTCTCTGGTGTAGAAACCTTATTTTCAGGGTTTTGTGCGCAAGAAAAATTGAGCAATACAACGAAAAAACAAAAGAATAATACACTTTTTTTCATGTTGGAACGTTAGAAGAATATTAATGAGTGAAGATATATTTTTTTAAATAAAGCGGAGAATATAAGCAAAAATAATTACACCAAGGAACGATATTGAATCCCAATCAATGTCCTTCTTACCAAACACTACTTAACCTATGCACCCATCACAACAGCGTAAATCGCTGTATGTACTCCTGCTGATTCTTTTTTCAGTGGTTGGCTCTACGGCACTTGCGGATTCTAGCATTACCAAGATTTTTAGTGAGGTAACCCTTGCAGTGGAAAGGGTAGTTGAAAAAACGGTTTCCAAGAAAAAGGTAAAATCTATTTCGGAATCCGAGATTTCAGTATCTAACAGTTTTAATTCCCAAGGCTCGACGGCCATGGCACCTATGTTCACGACCATCATACAAGGTGCGGACGAGGAGGTGGGTTGTAGTACCAATGGTTTTACAGTAGCCAGATTTAACCTATGTGGGAACAGCGATGATAGAATTATTAGTTTGTCAGGTGGATCATATTCCTCAGTCTCCTGGCAGATTTTGGGAGGATCATGTTCACCGGATATCAACGAGGATTGTCCCAATACAGGGTCTTGCTATACTCAAGTAGGCACTGGGCAAACCTTCAGTTTGGATGCAAGTACGGTCCCGGCAACAGTAGGTGCCGAGTATAGGGTTGTCGCGGATGGGCAAACATTTTATTTCAAGGTAAAAAAGAGCACCATTAGTCAAACCTATGTAAAGGAAGACTATATCTGTGATGTTCCAGGTAGGATTCAAATAACCAACCTTTCCAGTGCCTATGAATTCAGTATAGATAGCGGAAGCGGATTTGGACCATGGCAAGGACCCATATTCTCTAATCTGACACCAGGCACCTATATTGTAAAGGCAAGACTTAGAAATATTCCAAATACCTGTGAGTATCCCTATGAGCCCATTGAAATTGTAGAAAGATCTTTGGACCTATCCGTAAATTTTACGGATATCAACTGTGCCGGGGAAACAGGTACCATAACCGTCACACCCACACCAGGACTTGGGCCCTATAAATATACTTTATTGAACAGTATGGGTGTGGCCCAAGAGTTCACGGCTTTCATTCCGGATGAAACTTATACCTTCTCTGCCGTGGGTTCAGGAACTTATATAGCTCAAGTGGAGACCCAACAATGTACTGGGGATCCTCTAAATGGAATAAATCCGCCACGGATTGATGTGGATACGTTTGGAAATCCAATAACCATTGGTTCGGGAATCAATCCATTGGATGCATCTACAGAGGTGAATTCCAGTTTTGGTTGTGCAACTATTTCAAGTGTAGATATTACCTTAAATACCTCTGGAGGGTCTGCCCCCTATACCTTTACGGTAAATGGTGGTCCAGTACAACCTTCTTTTGGTAACCCTTCAACGGATACAGGTACCACCATATATACGGTAAATTCCCCGGGAACCTATGATTTTGTAGTTACGGATAGCAATGGATGTATTATCACAGCGTCCTCCAATGTGGAAAACCTGCTACCTCCTGATGTAACGGCATCGGGTATAGATGGAACCTGTAGCAATGGAGGGGCCAAAATTGATTTTACCATAAACGATGCTCGAGGGTATAACCTTTCTTATCGGGTAAATTCCGGTGACCCTTGGGTGACTGCACCACAGATTTCGGTGCCTACTGGAACCTATAATAATATCGAAGTTCGATATCAACAAGGTGGATTTGAGTGTACGATTACCTTACCTTCTGTAACGGTTACCACCGTTGGAAATATCAATGGGTCGGCAACCAAAATCTCAGATGTAACCTGTGATGGCAGTGGGGGAACCAATGGAGGGCAGATAGACTTTGTGGGGCCTTTTACCGGAGGTTCGGGTAGTGGCTATGAATTCAGTATAGACGGAGTGAATTTTACCGCGATTACCTCTTATACAAACTTGTCTGCCGGAACGTATACACCTATTATCAGGGATGGCGGTGGTTGCCGTTTGGAACTGACCCCAATCGATATTTTGGATGTAGATCCTCCAACGAATCTGGATTTCGCCCAAAGCAATATCAGCTGCGCAGCAGGAACATCAGATGTCACCCTGACACCAACATCCAATGCCCCAATTGTCAATTATTCCATCATTAGTCCTGTTCCCTTTAACAATGGGGGTAGCGCCACGTTTGTTGGATTAAGTACCAACACTTCCTATATATTTCAAATTACGGACGCAAATAACTGTACCTATACGGAAGGTTTTAGTCCGGCCGTGATTAGTTCCATAAGGGCGCGTGTAAAATCCGGTGGAGATTTAAGGGTCTGTAACGGTGCCACAGATGGTACGGGCACCTTTATCATCGACGGATTTGCCAACAATTATACCTATAATATTAACGGAGGTCCTGAGAGTGCCCCACAAAACGATGCCGAAGTAGACTTGCCGCTATCGGGTATTGGAACATATACCATTACCGTTACCGATGCAGATACCGGCTGTACGGATACCGCCTCTTTAGATATTGTTGATGCACCTGCATTGGACATTAGTTCAAGTAGTGTTACCCCAATGAGCTGTGCCAATGGTAACGTGGGTAGTGTACGGGCCAATTTTACCGGTGGTTGGGGTGGAAACAGATATACCTTAACGACACCCTCAGGTACCATAGGTCCAAAATCAGGAAGGACCTTTAGTAACCTTACATTGGCGGGAAAATATACCTTGACCGCGGAAGATGCTGAAGGTTGTACGGATACTTTTACTTTTAATCTTGACCCCATTGACGCTCCAACGTTAAGCTTGGAAAATGCGGCCTCGGATTTTTGTTATGTCCCAGGAACCGGAGCGACCGCAGTGGTAACGTCCACAGCGGGATCGGCGGCATTAGGAACCCATGAGTATCGAATCAATGGAGGGGCATTACAAGGTATGGGAACTTTTAATGGGTTGACACCCGGAAATTATACAATTGAGGTAGTGGATGGAAATAACTGTAGTGATTCCATCGTCATTACTATAGAACAGCAACTTAGGGTGAATACAGCGGTCGTTACCGAAATACCCTGTGGTGGCTCGCCTGGTCAGATACGTGTCGATGTTACTGGAGGATATGCTTCTGGAACCGGATTGTATGAAGTAAGTTCTGATAACGGGGCCACATTTAGCGCTCCTGTGCCCTACACCTCTAGTACATTTTTCTACGATACCGCAGTTGATGGAACATACGTATTCAGGATAACCGATAATAATATTACCAATACAGGATGTGAAGCCACATCGGCACCGTTAATATTGAATCCACCGGCAAACATTGCTGCAGCTTCAGTCATTACTAGACCGGTAAGTTGTGGAGCGCCAAATAACGGGGTTGCTACCATCATCCCGGATGCTACTAGTGGGGTGCCACCTTATGAAGTTAATTTCAATGGTACGGGCTGGAGCTCACAAACGGTATATTCTGATTTACCGGCAGGAACATATCCTTACCTGGTAAGAGATGCCAGAGGTTGTGAAACGGCACCTGCCAATGTGGTAATTGGAACAGATACTACGTTACCACCAGATGCAACGGTTACCGAAAATCCTGCTATCTGTGACGGAAGTGGAACAGTAAGCGGCGGAATAAATATTACAGGAGTAACTGACGGAACGGCAAATTTTGACTTCAGGATTGAGGACAATACTGGGACTGAAATAACTAGGCTAGAGAATCAATCCATTTTTCCAATAACGATAAACGATATAAATCTAGTACCTGGTGACTATACGGTCATAACATTAGATGCAAATGGATGTACGGATATTGACACGGTTACCATAACCTCCAATGAGGTGGTAATTACCCCGATACTGCCACCTGTACCTCCTTCTTGTGACGATAGTACTTTTACTTATGCCGTGAGTGTAAGTGGAGGTTCTGGTTCCTATGAGATAAAGTTGGCTCAGCAACCATCCTTTTACCCTTTAAACAATACCCCAGGTGTAAACGACCATACATTTAGCAATACTACGGATGGTATTCAATACGGTATCACCTATACCGTTCAGGTTAGGGATACAGGAACAGGCTGTATTTATGAACAAGAAATACCGCCTGTGGATGCACCTTCCACTTTAGAAATTACGGCATCCTCCACGCCTGGGGCATGTGACCTGAATAGAAATGGGGAGATTGCATATCAGGTAATTGGATATAATCCTGGGGATATTTTAAGAATAGAATTGTTGAACAACGACACGAATACCACAACGGTTATCGTTCCATCATTTTCGGCTCCTGCACCTCCGTATAACAATACCTACCCAGAATTACCAGGGGATTACCAAATAATTGTGGTCAACGAAACGAATACTTGTAGGGATGCGACCAGTGTTATTATTGACCAAAACCTTCCGGCTATTGATATTATATCGGATGTTCCTGCCAATTGTAATGCCTTCGGTCAGATTACGGTACAAGGACGTGGCGGTTCGGGCGGCCCCTATGAATATGCTTTTGTACCCGATGGGTCTCCAGAACCTGTATATCCAACGGACTATGTGACTACCACAACCTTTGTGGGACCTGCTGGTGATTACGATATCTACGTAAGAGACAGTGGTGGTTGTACTTCCTTTGACATTGCAACGGTAATTCAGTTAGATCCAGATCTTCCTGTACCTACCTTCACTGTGGTTAACCAATGTAACCCCAGTTCAACGTCCTTTGATATTACGGTGGCCATGCCCAATTCGGTCAACACACCACGTTTTACTTTGGCGGGAGATGAACAGATTCCAACCGATAATGGAACCAATTGGGTATATACCTTTACGGTTGCAAGTCCGGGGGATTATACGGTTGATGTAGTGGATGCTAATGGATGTACCAGTCAGGGTACTGCCACCGTTTATAACTTCCTTTCGGCGACTGGAACTTTTTCAACGGATTCTACCTGTAACGATGCCGATGGTGAAATTACCATAGCCACTTTTGGGGGTAGTGGGGACTTTGGTTATATACTTTCCGGAACGGATTATACAGGGGCTTCTATTGGACCCATAACGCAAGAGGATAATCCTGTTTTTACGGGATTGACCCCTGGTACCTATGATGTGTTGGTGGTAGACAGAATTATGTTCGATGGAACAAATTTCTGCGAATATAACGTGGCCGGAATCAATTTGAATCAGGCTGCCCAACCAATTATAACTTCAGAATTGGCTACGGACATTACGTGTCGTGATAACAACGATGGTACTATTGAAGTGGTGGTAGGACCCGCTAATGCTTTGGTTCCATTTACATCTGAGGATACGCCAATAACCTATATTCTGAATAACCTTACGACTTCCTCGGAACATACCCGCAATAATACTGGTACTTTTTCGGATTTACCACAAGGTGATTATCAGGTACAGGTTGTGACCCAACGAGGCTGTGAAGTTTTATCTGGGGTACATACGATTACGAACCCAGCTGACTTTAGTATTAATGCATCAGCCCCTGATTTTGCCTGTGAGCCCGGTGCTAATAGGTATAGTTCAACTCTTATTACTGTAAACATAGTAGATCCAGGAACTGTTGGTTCTGGATATCAGTATAGTATAACTGGTTTTTCCAACTATCAATCGGGTAACACTTTTGAGATTGTGGACAATGGTTCTCCGCAAGACATAACGGTATATGCTATTGATGGGAATGGATGTCAGACAACTTTTGACTTACCAACGATAAACCCTCCAACGGATGTAGTTCCCACCCTGACCGTTGTGAGTCCATTGGATTGCGCTAATGATGAACGTGTACGAATCGATGTGGTGGGCACCATGGATTTTACCATTGTTACCAATTCGGTCGTACCGGTTGCCAATGTGAATGTTAGTGGAGCAAGTTTTGGGTTTGTGGATTTACCGGCAGCCGGCGATTATTTGTTCGAGATTGTAGATAATACGGGTGGATGTACCTATCCACTTCCTGTTCATACGGTCAATGAGCCGCAATTGCCAGCGGCGTTCATTACCGAAGCAAAACCAGTGAGCTGTTTCGGAACCAATGATGGTGAACTTTTTATAACTGTGACCGATTATGTAGGAACCTATAACTATACGGTCTATATGGCAGATGATACGACCAAGAGTACACCGATAGCGACGGGAAGTTTTGATACAAGCAATTTCCCGGATGTCAATGGGGAAGAGGCTAGGATAGCCGGCCTGCCAGGTGGTAATTTGATAGTGGAAGTAGTATCTACGGATGTGCCATTTTGCAGCAACGATAGTAATGTGGCCAATATTCGTACCCCTAACGGACCTTTACAGGTAACTGCCAATTCTGTGGGCAATGTGGGCTGTGGTAATGATAGTGGTGAAATTCAGGCTACCGGAACAGGTGGCTGGGATAGCGCTCCATACGAATACCGATTATTGTTCAGTACAGATGGAGGAACTACCTATACCACTGAAATAGCTGCATTTTCAAATAATAGTGATTTTACGGGCCTTGAATTTGGTTTTTATCGTGTAGAGGTACGGGATTCCGAATTATGTTCAAGTTCATTTGAAATAGAACTTGATGAAGTTCCACAAATTGATGCGGGTATCAGACAACCACAAGGTTTGGATTGCCCCAATGGGAACAATGCGGTATTGGAGGCGTATGACCCTACCACTGGAGATGCTACTACGGCAACTGCCGGTGCCACAGGAGGATTTCCTGGTGCGGGATATAACTACAGATTATTGTACTTGAACAGTAACAATAATACGGATGTAGCTTCTACAAGTGGTTTGCAAAATACACCGACCTTTATTGGTGCCAGTGGTGGATTTATAAGTGCTGGTTGGTATGCCATTGAGGTTTCCTCAAGTTTTGGATGCCTATTTGTTACCGAGCCTTATTTCGTAGATCCACCACCACCGGTATCTCCATTGCTGGTACAGACAAGGGTGCCTGGCTGTGGGGGAGATGGCGAAATGCGCTTGTCCATTCAAAATCCGGATCCATCTTTCACCTATGAATATGCACCGGTTGAAAATGGAGTGGTGGTTGGACCTTATCAGACAATGACGGGAACCTCGGTATTGGTTTCGGGTGTTCAAGGCATTACCTATCAATTTGATGTAAGAAAGACCAGTGCGGCAAGTACGTGTTTGGCAGTAAGGTCCAATGGTATTACCATGACAGATGCCACAGGTATTACTTTATTACCAAATCTTCCGGATGATATTTCATGTGCTTCGGAATTGGACGGTAGAATTGAGTCCTTTGTAAATGGTGGAGTAGGTGACGATACCTTCTACTTATACAATGGCGACCCAGTGGATGCCTTTAATCCGTCCCCTTCGGCCACTTTGTTCAGGGGACCCCAGGACAATGGAACATTCGAGGGCTTACCTGAGGGCACGGATTATTATATTGCCGTAACCAGTGGGGCCACTTGTATGGACATTGCGGGTCCTTTTGAGATAGTTAGGCCAGATCCCATTGTTTTTGATGCAACTCCTACAACGGTAAGTTGTAACGGGGAGCAGGATGGTACCATCACTGTTGAGGTGTTGTCAGGAGGAATTGGTTTGATTCAGTTTGCCATAGGTCCCAACTTTAACGAGTTTTTTACTGATCCTGCAACTCCCGGGGTATATACTTTTGAGGATTTAGCCCAGGGTACTTATGAAATATTGATTCAGGATGAAAATGGATGCTTTGAACGAGATTTTATCACTGTGGACGAACCAGAAGTCCTACAGGCCATCAATATTCAGACTACGCCTGAGCTTTGTATTGGGGCCAATGATGGTACAATGACTTTCGAGATTACAGGAGGAACCCCAATCAACGACCCCATGGTAAGTACAATGCCTTATTATGAATATAAGGTGGAAATGATCGATCCTGTTGACGAAACCGGAACAGGAACTTTTGAACCCTATGTAGCTGGACAACTGATAGAGAATTTACAAGGTGGTGCCTCTTACGCCATTCATATTAGGGACGCCAATCAATGTACTGGACTTGAGCTGTTTAACATTGGTATTGGTGTGGACCTTACTGCAGAGCCAGTAATTGTATATGGGTGTGAAGGAATTTTTCCGAATAGTACATCAACTATCGATATGCTTGGTAATGTCAACATGGACGATTTAATGTTCGCCCTAGATCCTATAGACCCTACAGATGCCATAACGTCCAATGCAGGGATGGAGAATCAGTGGGGAGATTTAGCTCCCGGTGACCATACCGTCTATATCTATCACCAGAATGGATGTACCAATTTTGTGGAGTTTACTATTGACGGGTATGACCCTCTGACCCTATCTGCCGAAAAGACCGGCCCCAATGAATTGGTGGCCATGGCGGAAGGTGGTTATGGTGGCTACGAATACTTCTTTAACGGTACCTCCTACGGAAGTGAAACAACCTTTACAACCAATAAAAGTGGTATGGTAAATATTAGGGTGGTTGATGCAAATGGTTGTATTGCAGAAGTTGATCTGCCCTTTGAATTTACGGGAATGTTGGAAATTCCAAATTTCTTTACCCCAGATGGTGACCAAATGAACGACTTATGGCAAATAAGGAATACCGAGTTTTTTGATGATTTGGAAGTGAAAATCTATGATCGCTACGGTAGGGTAGTGGCCGTTTTGGATAAGGTAACAGGATGGGATGGAACTTATGAGGGCAAGGAAGTTCCTTCGGGCGACTACTGGTATGTGGTCAACGCCCTGGGAGAACGCAAATCCCGATACGTTGGACATTTCACTTTATACAGATAAATTTCATAAGGGAAGCTGGATTAGCTTCCCTTTTTCTTTCACTCGTTTTTTAAGCCAAAATATGTATCTTCAAAGGATAATACGATTGATTTGCTTAAAAACAACGCCTTTCTATTTCTTATCCTTTTAGTAAATAGTTGTGCCTCACAACCTAGTTATACGTTGGTGGACGAGGAGCTGGAAACATCGGTCACGGAAACCTTAAAGTATTATCTTTATTATCCACCAGATTACCAGCTGAATTCTGAAAAGGAGTTCCCCATTTTATTGTTCTTACATGGTGGAGGCGAAGTAGAAGGGGGTTTAGACGCTGACGAAAGAATTCCGCCTCCTAGCCTTATTTTACGGGGAAAAGAATTTCCGTTTCTGATTTTGGCCCCCCAAAATTCATTTGCCAAAAGTTGGTGGAATACTAGGGCGGTCAAGCAATTATTGGATTCCGTTGTTTCCAACAACAGAGTGGACAGGCATAGAATTTATTTATCAGGAATAAGTAGGGGAGGAGGTGCCGCTTGGGAAATGGCGGTTCAATATCCAGAAACTTTTGCAGCAATGGCGGTCGTTTGTGGTATGACTCCGTTGCCCTACGCATCGTGGATCAATAAGAAAATGCCCATTTGGGTATTTCATGGGGAAGACGATGCGGTAATTCCTGTAGAGGAATCGGAGTCTATGGTAAATAAATTAAAGGGGCTTGGATATGATGTTAAATTCACAAAGTATGAAAATGTAGGCCACGATGCCTGGACCAAGGCTTACGCCACTGAGGAACTTTATGATTGGTTCGTCCTTCAAAGCTTAGACAGTCAGTAATTTTTAATTTTGACTATTTCAATTTATTCTCTAAAATCAACAAATCAACATCTGAGTTTCTCCACGCTTCATTTAAAAGTTTTGGAACTGGAGTAAATGAATAACTAAAGGAACTAAGAATAATATCCATATCCCCATCTTGGTCCGTATCCCCTATATCCATTAACATCCACCTACCTAAATCACTGGTGTCCATACGATAAGGTTCAAATTGAAATTGGCCTGAGTTTTTGTTTTCTAAATACACAAAGGAATATGATGGTGTTTGGTCATAATTAGGAAACGTGGATAGAATTCCAAAATCAAAATCGCCATCTTGGTCGAAGTCGTTGGAAACTACCCTTGTGGCTCCGTTCATAGGATAAAAGTACTGTTCTTCAAAGTTATTATTCCCATCATTAATATGTATTCGCAATCCATGATAGGGCTTATGGATATAACTTTTATCCGCATTATCACCATTTACAGTTACAATATCTGGATACCCGTCATTGTTATAATCTAAAATTTCAAACCAACTAGACCCATACACCGGACTAAAAGTAATGGGCGTCTCCATTCTAAATTTTAAATTCTCCTCCTGATAAAAAATGTGGATACCCTCCCTACCCTGAGATGTCAAAACTACTAGATCGTCCTTGCCATCTTTGTTCATGTCTTTGGCAATAGATTTGATACTTCCGGGCAGGTTTAATAAAACCGTATTTTGATAATTAAAATCTCCCTTATGTGTCAAAAGTGTAAGCTTACCTGTTAGGTCACCAAATTCACAGACCACAACTTCGTCATTGCCATCTTTATCGAAATCATGAACGAGAGTATGAACGGGTCTGTGTAGTTGAATATTCGATGTATTTATTTTTCTTTTGCTGGGTTCGATAACACTGATGTTACCTTGAGGAAGTTCGGAAGGGTCTAAATAACCCACGTAGGTAAAGTATTTTAAGGTGTCTCGTTTGGAATAGGAGGTAGCAACACCTTCAGTAGGCTCTGTTTTGGTAACTTGTTTTATAAGTGTTTCATAATGAATTAGTTTACGATTAAGATTACCCGTAATTATTTGTTTTTGCACAGAATCATATTCTAAAAACGTAATGAGTGAACCTTTTATGCTATCCAATATTATTGGATTAGGCTTAAATTGGGAAACCTTTTTCCTAGGTGTTATTACACTACCAGTATTTAAGGAATCCTTGGCCATATTGAGAATGTAATCCTTTAATAAATTCCAATCACTAATATTCATTAAGGGTTTTTCTGGATAAATACCAGATTGCTTTATGGCAAATTCTTCCATTCTGGAAACCTTTTCATATGGATCATAAGTTGAGTCGTAGATTCCCATCCGTGCACCCATGTCGGGTAATACTCCCTCTTCCCATATATGTTTGGGTAAATTTTCTATGGTCGGGAGTACATGACAACTTGCACAATAGGAGTTATAAAGTGCAATGGTCTTTTTTTCTTTTGACTCACAAGAAAATAGGGCTATTACTGATATAATGTAAATGAAGTTTTTCAGGTGAATCGACTTTCTCATAGCATTGTAAGATAGGATTTAATGAAATAGTTCAAGTTAAACTACCTGAAATTGTATCGGTATATTTAAAAAAAGATTTTATAGTTGGGAATTAGTCTTAGGTAATCGGTTTATTCGTTTTTCAAAAAAACCTTAAGGGGCCCCCTATTTTGTGAGACGATAATGTAAGGGTTCTCTCCATTGGTATTTTTTACAATGGTAATATCCTTCGTATCACCTTGAGTAATAAAGCCACTTTTTTGGATATCTACAACGGTAAAATTACCTTTCCCATCTCCTTCCAATAAAACCCCGTTCGATGCATCGTACTTTCCAATAAAAACTTCATTGCCATAATCATTTCCTACTAGCAATACGTCATCATTTCCATCATTGTTATAATCGGTTACAGCAATACTTTTGATGGGGGCCATTTGGGCTTCCCACGGTAATTCTTTGAACTTGAATGTACCATTACCCAAATTTTCCAAGAAAATACTTCTATCATAATTTCCTGTCAAAGTAAGGGCCCCTTCCAATTCATTTTCAGTAAACAAGGTATTAATATCTGCATTGGCAAAGCTTTTGTATGTATTGTATTTTGATCGGAACAAAGGACTTTGCCCATTTAAATCACCCCAGAACTTTATAGGAAAAGCCCTGTATTCTGGGCTGTCAAAACTATATTTGAGGTAAGTAAACATGACGGGGTCTACGGTACCGTTATTGTCGAAATCCTTTGATACCAATTTGGTTGGCCGTTCAGGAGATGGCTGATAAAAATTGTTCGCTCCTAAATTACCCACGATAAAATCCAAATCCCCATCATTGTCAAAATCGTGGGCCAATATGCTTTCCCAAAACCCTAAAATATTATCGATTCCAGTTTCTTCCAACTTTGTTAGGGCTGCCCCATTATTCTTGAAAACGGTAATGGGCATAAATTCCCCAACCACAACCAGGTCATCCAGGCCGTCCCCATCGATATCTGCCCAAGTAGCATCGGTCACCATGCCAATTTCTCTCAATTTCGGTGCCATTGAATCCGTTACATCCACTAAGGTTCCATTTTCGTTTTTAAGGAGAAAGCTTTTTTCCGCAATAGGATATTTTGCGAAAGGCGTTCTACCGCCCACAAATAGGTCAACGTATCCATCACCATCAAAATCCTTGGCGATTACTACAGAACCACTCTTCCTGATTTCGGGTAATTTGTCTGGTACCAATGTAAAATTACCGTTGCCATCGTTGATTAACAATCTATCCAAATAGTAGCTATCGTCTGGTGTGAATTCATTGCTTCCGGATACAAAATAAATATCCAAGTCGCCGTCGTTTTCAAGGTCAAAAAGTGCAATACCTTCTTCCTCATACTTTTTGTCCTCTTCTTCAGAGAAGAGTTCCCTTTGTATGAATTTCCCATTGGTATCTTGAAAGAACAAAACAGGAGAATATCTGGCCGAACTACCAATGATAAAATCTTCCGTACCATCACCATTCATATCGCCCGAAGCCAAACATGGTCCATTTTGTGTAAGTTTATGTGGTAATATCCTTTGAATGTTGAAATCTACAACATCCAGTTCCTTATGCTCATAATCAATTCCATATTTTTTGGATACCTCTGCATATACCTTTTCTTCCATTTTTGGTTTGAACGGAAATTCAAGCATGTCCATGTCAATTGGGGAGGCGTCACTTTGATTTAAAACCAAAGTTTGATTTGGCATGACACTTTCTAATTTTCGATAATCACCATTGGGCCATAATACTTCGACCGATTTGATTTCGGTTTTCTCACCAAGTCCAAAGTGAACAATACCATCTAGGGAAGACATGTACCCCCGATAAAGATAGTTTTCGTGGTATTGAAAAGTATCGTCTGCAAACCTAACCACCACTTTTGCTCCTATGCCGTAGGTGTTTGAATTCTTGAGATTTAGTCTCAAATAGGCATTGTTTGTTTTTAAATTATTTCTAAAGACAAACGCCGGATCGTCTATATTATTTACTACATAGTCCAAATCACCGTCATTATCCAAATCTGCAAATGCCGCTCCATTTGAAAATGAAGGAATGTTTAGGCCCCAATCCTCTCCTTTATCTTCGAACTTGCCGGTACCGTTATTCACATAAACATAATTTGGAATCTTAATTGTAGGTATGGAATCCAATATTTTGCCTGGACCTAGATATCTACTTACATTGAAATTGAAATCGCCAAAATCTAAATCGGTTATATCCCGCGGAAAGCCATTGGTAATTAACAAGTCCTTATGACCATCATTGTTCATGTCCGCAAATAACGGGGACCAACTCCAGTCTGTTTTTGAAACTCCGGACATTAAGCCAACCTCACTAAAAGGTACACCGTTTCCATTACCTTTTTGTAACATATTCCTTGAGTACTGATATTCATAATTATATCTGTCGTTCAGAACATAATTAGTATAATTATTACTGGCAATGGTTGTTTTCAATCTTTGGTTGGTTTCTCCCAACATATCCAAGGTAATAATATCCAAATAACCATCATTGTTATAATCGGAAATATCATTTCCCATGGAAAATTTGCTTTGGTGCTTTACAAAATCAGATATTTTATTGGTAAAAGTACCATCTTGATTATTAATATATAAGAGATCATTGGTAAGGTAATCGTTACTTACATATATGTCTGGCCAATTATCATAATTTACATCTGCAATGGCGAGCCCAAGCCCATAACCTTCAATGGTAATCCCGGCTTGCTGAGAAACGTCTGTAAAGGTACCATCCCCATTATTATGGTAGAGTTTGTCATTGCTTAGGGCGGACCCGTCCGTTATTTTGTCCCTATAATTGGAAGGAAGGACATGAATATCTACATTGTTTAATACATATAAATCTAATAAGCCATCCTTATCATAATCAAAAAAGGTAGCCCCCATGCTGTTATTACTATCTGCGATACCATATTCTTGTGCCATTTCTTTGAAAGTAGGAATACCATCTTCATTTGGACCTTGGTTGACATATAACATATTTGCTTTTTCAACGTCAGATTCCAACATAGCGGCACATACATAGATATCAAGGAAATTGTCCATATTGATATCTACCAGTGCAATTCCAGTACTCCATTTATCGCTTCCTTCAATATTGGCCTCTTTGGAAATATCCTTGAATTTAAAGTTCCCCTCATTTAGGTAAAGCTTATTTGAAACTTGGTTCCCCGAGAAAAATATATCCGGTTTATCATCATTGTTAAAATCGCCAATGGCGACACCCCCACCATTAAAAATATACTCACTGGTTAAAATATTGAAGCTATCCGTTTCAACAATTCTATTGTTGAAATCGATACCAGAACTTTCATAGGGTATTAGAGTGAAGAGTTTTTCTTTCTCCTTTTGACATGAAATGGAGATAAGACCAATTAGTAATATTAGATAAATAGATTTTCTCATGGGGTAAGCGATATGATTTTTAAGATACCAACTATTAAAGAAAGATATATATAATGGTTAAAAAAGTGGTTGTTTCTTAAGTGGCAAATTTAACCAAATGGTAGTGTTTAAAAAATACAAGGTCCTAAAAGGCTAGTGCTTTAAACTTTTATTAATCATTTTTAATTTTTGGATAATAAAAAAAGGGCGTGTAAAACACGCCCTTTTCTAAAAATATAGATTGTTTAGTTATAACCATTATTTTGGGTTAAAACATCTGAACCCTGAATATCAATTTGAGATTGAGGTATTGGATAATACTCATTCTTATTAGGGGTAAACCTTGCTCCACCAAATTTGGTCACCAAATATTGAGATTCGTAATCCAAATAGGCATTTAATTCCTCTGCGGCTACACCCCAACGAACTAGGTCAAAGAAGCGGTGACCTTCACCGGATAGCTCCAATTTACGCTCAAAACGAACCGCCCTTCTCGCAAAATCTTGATTTGGGAAGGATGTGTATTCAGATATCACATAATTGGCTGCATTTTCACCGGAATCGTACTCTTTAACCCAATGTTCAGAATTAGCCGCTCTTGCCCTTACTCTATTTACATAATCCAATGCCTTGTCCAAGGAGCCTGCCTCTACTTCTGCTTCGGCCGCCATTAATAGTACGTCCGCAAAACGGATAATCGTATAGTTCATGGTAGCATAGCCTCTCGTCCAAGAGCTACCATCCGTAAAGCTGTTTTCCTGGCTTCTGTAATAGATGTATTTTTTTGGAGAATATGGTCCAGCATAAGCAAAGCTACGTATCCAGGCAGAACCAGGATGCTCGATCCAATCCAAGTAAGGAATTCCTTTTCTGCCAATGGAGTGGTCGATTCGTGGATCCAACGGATTTGGGTCTTCTACAAAAGTGGATTCATCGTTACCATTTGTAAAGACATGTCTGTAAATATTATCCACTTCGTTAGCTGGATCGTTATAAGAACCATCCAATAATGGTAAACCGTCAGCACCCGTTCTAAAGGAATTGGCCAATGCCATACTAGGCTGGAAGAAGCCACAACAGTTACCTGGTCCATCAGGTCCTGTATTGTAGGGATAGTTCAAATCGTCAAAGGCATTCGCATTTTGTACATTACCCGTTTCATTTGCAGATTCTACATCCATAACGGCCTCTGCATGGTTGTCATTTTCTGCATTGTAAATTTGTGCATAGTCATCCAATAATGCATATTTTAAGCCATTGGAAGTCACACCATTTTCAATAACGTCGTCAAACCAGGTAATCGCCTCGCCAAATTTTTGTTGAAACAATTTTGCTTTACCCATATAGGCGCCAGCAGCCCACTTATTAACCCTTCCCGGCCCGTTTTCAGCAGGAAGGTTGTCAAAAGCGAATTGGAAATCAGCTTCGATAAACCCCCAAACATCTGGCGTATTAGGAATACTAGGAATATCAGCAGCCAAAACGGTTTCATCAAAAACAGGGATACTGTTAAAGTGCTTTTTCAAATCAAAGTAGAAATGACCTCTTAATAACCTTGCTTCACCAGCAATTCGGGCAGCATCTGCGGCGGTCAATTCAGTTGAATTGGCAACAGCTGCTAGCACTTTATTTGCTCGGCTAACACCTTCATAGCGACCTCTCCATAGTTGACGTAAATCATCACTTGTCGGATCCGTTTCGTAACGTTGAATGGGGTTTAGTGTCGCATAATCACCCGAATCGGTTCCTTTGTTGGCGTCTCCGCCCATAATGGAACCGGTGGCCCAATGATTCGGTCCTTCAAATCGATTTCCAAATACCCCATTTAACGCGGCATAGGTACCAATTAGAAGTCCTTCAATTCCATTTTTGGTCCCTACTTGGGCTTCGGATAGTGATCCAGTCGGAGCTACATCCAAGAATTCATCACTACAGGAAACACCTACCATAAGTAAGGAAAGGGCTCCAAGTGTGACCTTTTTTAAATTGTTCATAGATTTCATAGTTAATTTTTATCTAAAATTAAAAAAAAATTCATAATAATCTTTAATAAGTTAATTTCAATGTTGTTATAATCCAATGTTAACATTGAATAGATAGCTAGGTGTAACAGGATAGTTACCTACATCAACACCCAATCTAGTATCAGCTTCACCGGCAACACCTGGGTCAAGTCCACTATATTTTGTTATTGTCCAAATGTTGTTGGCAGAAAAGCCAACATTTAATTTAGCTATTCCTAAATTATCCGCAATTTCCCTAAAATCGTAATTAACGGCCAATCTCTGAAGCCTTAGGTAATCTCCACTTTCCACATACCATGAATTCGAAGCACCACTTGTACTGATGTTGGTAGCACTTTCCCATATGGGCGCTGCGGCATTGTTTCCTAATTCCGGGGTCCAAGAATTGAAAGCCGCTACTCCTTTTGCAGAGCCCTCAAAGGTACCGAAGAAATCCCTAAACCATTTTCCGGCATTAAACAACTCAACTCCTGTTGTCCAGTTCCAGAAAGTCTCGAAGGATAGGTTTTTATATTTCAAATTCAAAACAGCTCCACCACTATATTCTGGAATCGGATCTCCAAGATACGTCCTGTCGTCGGGTGTTATTCTTCCATCACCATTGATGTCTGCATATTTGAAACGGCCCAAACCTTGTCCATCCTGTGCAGGAAGCACATCTCCCTCATCGTTTGTATAGGTATTAGCATCTACTTCTGCTTGGGAGTTAAAGTACCCAACTACTTGATACCCAAAGAAGGAGGACAATGGTTTACCTACGAAATTCCTAGTAGGTTGTAAGCCCCTAAAGTTACCTCCAAAATTACCATTAAGACCACCATCTACGAAATCAAGTCCCAATTCCTCGTCAAAGGATACAATTTCATTCTTCAAGAATGAGTTGTTCAAAGTTATGTCGAAACTTAGGTCTTCAGTAATATTGTCTCTCCAAATAATTTGGAAATCAACCCCACGATTGCTCATTTCACCAATATTAACCAAGGGAGCTGTTGCGTAGTTACCTGTTACCGCCGGTAAAGGTCTTGGGAACAATAGATCTTTGGTGTCTTTCTTCCACCAATCAAAAACCAACTGAACTTTGTTACCAAAGAAAGCTGCATCGAAACCAACGTTCGTGGTAACACTGGTCTCCCATTTAGCATCCGGGTTGCCAATTGTTGTTGCAGCAAATCCCTGATCCGCGCCACTGTTCTGACCACCTATAGGATAAAAGGTATTGTCAATGGCGGCACCAAATAAAGAGAATTGGTTGGTAGGGCTAACGTTGTTGGAATTACCCATTTCACCCCACCCTACTCGGAACTTAAGATCAGAGAAAAAAGTTTGGTTCTGCATAAAGGCTTCATCAATTGTCCTCCAAGCCGCTGAAACTGCTGGAAATACCCCAAATCGATTACTTGCTCCAAAAACGGAAGAACCGTCCCTACGGATAACACCAGTCAAATAATATCTTTCATCAAAATTGTAATCCAGTTTTCCAAACACTGATGAGAAATTAACTCCTGAAAATATAAAACTTTGAGGAACTTCGTTTCCTATTGCCTGTGGAGTTACGAAATCCAAATCCGTGGAGATGGGGTTACCACTGGTTGCTCTTACTTGGACTTCTCTTCCTTGTGCCCTTGTTACTGGGCTGGCAGCACCATTGATGGCTTCATATCCCCCAAACAAATTAATTTTATGTTTTCCAAAAAGTTTTTCATAACTTACTGTGTTGGTGAATGTCCATTGGAAACCATAGCGAGAATTTTCTTGAAATGCAAAACTCGCCTGAGGCTCTGAATCACCTAAATAAATATAATCATAATTAAGGGAATTAAACTGCGAATACTGACCACCTAAACTTGTACGAAATGTTAAACCTTTAAGGGGCTGTATTTCCGCAAAAACATTTCCGAATAGACTCATATCAAAAGCCACATCGTTACCTCGATCTTGTTTTAGTCTACGGACAGGGTTTCTGGGGTTGTTGAAACCACCAGCTCTTGTACTGGCATAGCTACCAAACTCATCAAAAACTGGAATGACGGTTGGCATACGGTACGCAGATAAAATCTCAGATTCGTCATCTGCGATACCTAGACCACCAGTTGCGCCAGTTTGTCCTCGTACAGAATTATATGTTACCTGTAAGTTCTCTCCAATTTTTAACCATGGGGTCAAATCCCAGTCAGAATTGAACCTAGCAGTATATCTTTGTTGGTCGTTCTCCAAAAGGATACCTTGTAAAGACTGTAAACCTAATCCTAAGTAATAACTACCTTTTTCATTGCCTCCACGCATATTCAAGCTTGCTCTTGTCTGTGGCGCAATTCTAGTAATTTCCTTATACCAATTGGTTCCCTGCAAATTAGGTCTTATCAAAAATGTACCTCCTGGATTGGCTTCATAAGAGGCTCTTATTTGCGCTAAATCAACTGATCCCCTAATTCCATTTAGACTTACGGGGTCTCCATTTGCGTCTGTATAGGAAGCATGTAAATAATCGGGAAAACTAGGAGTTGGATTTGTTCCATATTGTGGATGGGTGTACTGTGGAGCCGTACCATTTGCCCTAGCGTTGTTCTCGTACGCCAAGTGAGTGTATTCCGCCATTTGCTGCGGATTCAACATCTTAGGAGATCCATTTACATTTGGATCAGTCACCCCGCTTTGTATGTCAATGTTAATTTGGGTTCTACCTTGTCTGTTACCCGATTTAGTTGTATAAACGATTACACCGTTGGCAGCCCTTGAACCATAGATAGAGGCAGCTGCTGCATCTTTAAGAACAGTTGTAGTCTGAATATCATCTGGATTCAGGAATCCAATATCCAATACCGGAACCCCGTCCACAACATATAGCGGTTGGTTACCACCAAAAGCACCAAATCCACGTACCCTCACAACAGACTGTGTACCTGGTTGACCATTCGTGATAACATTTACACCGGCAACCCTACCGGCCAATTGCTGTTCTACGTTACCGGATGGTATTGCAGCTAATTCCTCTGCTTTAACTATGGAAACCGCTGCAGTCGTTTCCCTTTTGGTCAATACTTGATATCCCGTTACTACCACTTCATCCAAAGCAGCAGCATCTTCCGCAAGGGTTACGTCGATAGTAGAGCGACCATTAACTGCAACTTCTTGACTTTGAAAACCAATGTAACTAAAAACCAGAGTTGCTCCGGATTCTACATTTAATGTAAAATTACCGTCGAAATCAGTTTGGGTACCATTGGTAGTACCTTTTTCAATCACGTTTGCTCCAGGTAGCGGCGTACCTGATTCATCCGTTACGGTTCCCGTAACTGTGGACTGTAAAGTTTCATCCAACACAAATTTAATGTTGGTAGTTGTTGCATTTGCAGAAGTCAGTTGAACTCCTAAACAAATGACCATTGATAAAATCCCGGACTTAAAAAAAGAAAATCTTTTCTTGGACTTCATCAATTTGAAATCATGTTTTTGATTCATAATCCTTGTTGTTTGTTAGTTTAAATTAATCTTTCGAACTGGTTTTTAAAGGGTTTCCATGAGTGTTGGAGATTGTTAAAAAAAACCAAATTCGCCGTAATGATAACAAAATATTATGACATATAAATAATGGATAATTTAATATTTTTAAAAATGAAGTGTTAAAAAATCACTTAAAATTTTGTCTAAATGCTATAATTGGCTGTATTTATTGCTTTTATAGAAATTTTAAACCGTTGAAAATTATCAAATCGGTAATTGGGTAATTTTAACAATATTGTCTCAAGATGTGTCAATAATCGATTGTTTTGGCCTATTTCAAACGATATAGTTTAAATCCATTACGGGTTTTGGAATGTTGATTTTGTGGGAAAATTCAAGCTAAATTTTGGTTGTTGGTACGGTGTAAATTATTATCAAATCTTGATTAAGGTTTTTTGTAAAAAACAGGAAGTTTTGCCCCCCATCCCTGAGTTTTGTTTTTCTTCGGATTTCTGCTACGGTTTCGGGAAAATTTCGTGTAGTGATATTCGCTTTTTGAATTCCCAATTGTTTAATACTTTTTTTTGAATAAGGTATTACCTTGTTGACTTTAAAAATCCGGCCAGGGAAGGATACTAATGTTTCTGAAGTATACAAGTGGGAGTGCTCTTGTAGTTTTTTTACTCCGTACCTTTTTCCAATCAAGTGAAATCCTCCAGATTTCATAATGGAGGAGTTGGGTTCATATAAATAAAGAAGTGGTTCAGAAAAGGCTACATTTATATCTCTTTCTTCTTGAACATAGAATTGAAAAAGTTCCTTTTCGTCTTTATTGAAATTGATAGTTTTTATGAGAGGTTCTTCCTCATGGTTCTTTTTTAGTTCCCAAAGAATTTCTTTTACGTCGTTTTCAACACTTATAATATGTATGGTATGCACTTTTTGTAATTGTTGAATACCTAAGGTTAAATCAAGTAAAGGACCTGTTTTTAACAATATATTATTGGTTCTGGAAAAAATAAGTTCCAACCATACCGTTACATCGGGTTCACAATCTTTTAAAAAGTATACTCGTCTATTGTCCTTGTCCCTTCTTGATGGATCTACATAAATCCAATCGCTATTTTCTTTACTGGATTGAAGGTACTTAATTCCATCCCCTATGATACAATCTATATTATTTGCTCCAAGTTGATTAAAATTATATTGGGCGATTTCGGATAGTTCCTCGTTTCTTTCAATATGTATGACGTGTTTAAAACGTTTTGAAAAGTAAAAAGCATCAACACCAAATCCACCGGTAAGGTCTATCATGGTTTCACCAGAAACTAATTCGGACTTATACTTAGCGGCGACTTCCGAGGATGTTTGTGAAATATTCAGTTTATT
The DNA here is from genome assembly GCF_002269385.1 of Maribacter cobaltidurans. Taxonomy (NCBI): domain Bacteria; kingdom Pseudomonadati; phylum Bacteroidota; class Flavobacteriia; order Flavobacteriales; family Flavobacteriaceae; genus Maribacter; species Maribacter cobaltidurans. The sequence goes on along the minus strand of NZ_CP022957.1, from coordinate 185,660 downwards.
GGCATAGTAGATGTTTTTGGAGGAAAACCAGGTGGGTAATTTTTTTTCAGCCTTTTTTTTAGACTCCAATTGTTCAACAAGCTCCTTATTGTCCATGTTTGGGAATAGCCTTTTGCCTAAAAGGATGGTATGGACATCTGTCTGAAGGTTATCACTGATAAACTCCTGTACCTCTTTATTTAATACGTTTTCATTCAAGTGATGTCAAAGGTTTTCGGTAAGGGATTTGACAATCTTGTTTTCGGATAAAAACTCTTTGAGAATTACCTTAATGGCCGTATAGCCCGGTACGGCAACAATCATACCTACAACCCCGAACAACAATCCGGCAATGATGATGACCAAAAAAATTTCCAAGGGGTGTGACTTTACACTGTTGGAAAAAATAAAGGGCTGTGAGAAAAAATTATCTACCAACTGCCCGATTGCCAGTCCGATTAATACGTAGCCCGTTTTGGGAAGGATCACCTCGCTAAAATCGGCTCCTAAATTACTGGTCATCGTTAAGGTAATCATGAGGGCTCCACCGATCAAAGGTCCTATATAGGGTATGATGTTGAAGAGGGCGCACAAAAAAGCAATAACAATGGCATTTTCAATACCCACAATTAAAAGGACTATCGTATAGATAACAAAGAGGATAAATATTTGCAAGAGTAGACCCACGAAGTACCTTGAAAGCAAGTTGTTGATTTTATCGATCGAGTTTATAGTACCTGTTTCCTTTGTTTGCGGAACAAAGGTGAGAAGTCCATTTTGAAAAAGCTTACTATCCTTTAGGAAGAAGAAGGAAATAAACAGCACGGAAAACAAACCGATGCTCGCGGAACTAAGAATGTCCAATAAGGAATTCAAGAAATTCGGCACAAATCCTATATCCAGGCCTTGAATAATATTTCTTTCAATTTCCGAATCTTGAATTACATCTTCCACTACATGTGAGGACAGACCAAAATATTGGGTCGTTTTGAGATAAAGGGTATTGATGCTTTTCTGGAGTTCGTCTATATTGAGTAAAGAAAGGTTCTTGCTCTGTTCCGTAATCAAGGGAATGAATAGCGCTAAGATTCCCGCTAAAATCCCTACCATTAGAATCATGGTCAGAATTACGGCCAGCGTGTTTGGCAAATTCAACCTTCGCCTTAAAAAGAGTACAACGGGTCTTCCGATCAAAGCGATAACAGCGGCTGCCGCAAGATAGGCCAAAACGGAACGTATCATGTAAAAAAAATAGAGCAGGAGCAGTATTCCAGTGATTATTCCCACTGCCCTTAATATACCGTTGGCAATCGTTTTAGAAGTCATGGTCAATTTTTAAATACGTAGGACACAATATTCGCCCCCATTTGCAGGGCCTTTTTTCTTATTTCCTCCGGGTCATTGTGTACGGCCGGATCTTCCCAACCATCCCCAAGATCGGATTCCAAAGTCAATAATAAAACTAATCTATTGTTTTCAAATATCCCCATGGCCTGTGGTCTTTTACCGTCATGCTCGTGAATTTTGGGCAATCCTTGGGAAAATTGAAACTCCTGTGAAAAAATAGGATGGTCCAGACCTATTTCTTCCAGATTGTTATTGGGAAATAATTCCTCTATTTGGCGTATCACATAGTCACGCATCCCATAATTGTCGTCAATATGTAAAAAGCCACCGGATAACAGATAGTTTCTTAGGTTTTCTTTTTCTTCAGAAGAGAACACAACGTTACCATGACCTGTCATATGAAGAAAGGGATACTGAAAAATGGCGTTACTTCCCACTTCCACGGTTTCCGGTTTGGAATTCAATTTAGTTCCAATGTTTGAATTGCAAAAATCTATTAAGTTGGGCAAGGCTGTTGGGTTTGCATACCAATCACCGCCACCTTGATATTTAAGAATGGCAATTTCTTGAGCTTCTGCGGGAAAAATAAAGAATGCAAAAAACGCTACGGCAACCAGTAATTTTTTCATTGTGCTGAACTTGTCAACCAAAAATAAGCAATAAGTAGCTAGGTAGTTTTGGCTACATAATTTTTAACCATTATTGATCATGGCCACTGTGGTACAGGCCACTATTGCAGCAGTTTCCGTTCTTAACCGATTTCTTCCCATTGAAACGGGTAGATACCCCTTTTCTTTTGCCGCTTTAATTTCCCTTGTTGAAAAGTCGCCTTCCGGACCGATTAGGATGGTAATAGGCTTATCGGGGATTACGCGTCTTTTTAGTTCAAATTTTTCAGAATCCTCGCAATGGGCAATGAAGAGCCCTCCTTCCGTTGGGGTTTCTATGATGTCGCTAAAATTTGCCAGGTCATTTAATTTTGGCAAATAAGCCTGAAATGACTGTTTCATGGCAGATTGTATCACTTTTTTGTAACGGTCCAATTTTATGGTTTTACGTTCGGATCGTTCACAGAGCACTGGTGTGATTTCATTGACGCCTATCTCCGTAGCCTTCTCCAAAAACCACTCGAACCTATCGTTCATTTTTGTAGGCGCCACGATCATATGTAACCAGTGATTTTTTTGATGTACCTTTTTTACCCCGGTAATTTCTACCTCACATTTTTTTGGATTATTATCCATGATTTTGGCGCTGAGCATAAGCCCATTACCATTAGTGATCAATACTTCATCATTCACTTTTTTCCTAAGAACGCGCACAATATGTTTGCTTTCCTCAGAGTCAAAGTAAAACAGGGATGAAGTTTCGTCCAAATTGGGGTTATAGAATAGCTGCATGTGTTTAAGAAGTTATATGATAACGGGCCTTGGCAGAAGTTTCCTGGCTAGTAAATTGACCTAATTTAAATTTGTAATAACCAACAATACCTATCATGCCAGCATTGTCCGTGCAAAATTCAAAATTGGGTATATACGTCGTCCACCCTAATTCCTTTTCGGCCGCTTTAAGGGCTTTTCTAATTCCAGAGTTTGCGGACACGCCACCACCAATTGCAATATTTTTTATTCCGGTTTTTTTGACCACCTTTTTGAGTTTGCGCATCAATATTTGAATAATGGTAAACTGTATGGACGCACAAATATCTTCTAGATTTTCTTGGATAAAATTAGGGTTTTGAGAAGTTTGTTTCTGTATAAAATAAAGGATACTTGTCTTAAGGCCGCTAAAGCTAAAGTCCAGATCCTTTACCTTGGGGATTGGAAATTCAAAGGCGTACGGGTTGCCGGTAGCTGCATACTTATCTATCAATGGTCCGCCAGGATAGGGTAGGTCAAGTACTTTGGCACTTTTGTCAAAAGTTTCCCCAACGGCATCGTCCAAGGTCTGTCCCAAAATTTCCATATCAAAAAAATCCTTCACTTTTACAATTTGGGTGTGTCCGCCACTAATGGTCAGGGCGATAAATGGAAAAGCCGGAGTTTTCATTGTATCCGCCTTAATAAAATGTGCCAAAATATGGGCCTGCATATGGTTGACCTCTATTAACGGAATGTCTAAAGCGAGGGATAAAGATTTGGCGAAGGAGGTCCCTACCAATAGGGAACCTAAAAGACCAGGTCCTCGTGTAAATGCTATGGCGGATAATTGTTTTTTATCGATATTTGCCTTGGCCAAAGCTTGATCTGTAACAGGAACTATATTTTGTTGATGGGCACGTGAAGCGAGTTCTGGAACTACCCCTCCATATTCCTCGTGAATTTTTTGGGATGCAACCACATTGCTAAGTATGGTATTGTTTTTTAAAACCGCCACAGAAGTGTCGTCACAGGAGGATTCAATGGCCAGAATATAAATACTTTCGTTTTCCAACGTGTTTGGAATAAAAATTGAAATACAAAGGTAAAACATAATAGCCCTATCAAAAAACTTAGAAAAATACTGGTTAGAACACTGTTGGTTGTTTTGTTGACCTGTGTTTTGGGGACTATTGTTCTTTCATTGCCCGTTGTACAGACTACTCTTGCCAAATATGCTACGGATTCAATAAATAAGGAGTTTGGTACCCATATAAATATAGATAGGCTTAGGCTTTCCCTAATTTCTTGGGACACCTCCCTGCAGGGTGTTTTTGTTGAAGATTATAAACAGGATACGCTCTTTTACATCAATGAGCTAAAAACATCCATCGTTAGTATCGGTAATTTGGCCAAGGGCCGACTTGAATTTGGTGATATCGAAATTGACGACCTCCATTTTAAGTTAAAGACCTACTATGGTGAGCGAACTACCAACATTAACGTATTTGTGGATAAGTTGGACGATGGGAAGCCACGTGCCCCGGGAACTCCGCCATTCTTCTTTTCTTCATCCTTCGTGGATATTGAAAGCAGTAGGTTTCAATATATAGATGAGAATTTGGAAAATGAGGAAACCCTACACTTTGAAAATTTGAGGATTCAGGCAAATGACTTTCAAATATTGGGTCCGGAAGTTACCGCAGATATTAATACAATGTCCTTTTTAAGTAAACGAGGCATTTCTGTGGAAAACCTCAAAACGGATTTTAAGTATACCAAACAGCAAATGCGCTTTGATTCCCTTCAGATAAAGACGCCCTTGTCCGAGCTGGACGGGAATATCGTTTTCAATTATAATCGAGAAGACTTTCAGGACTTTTTGAACAAGGTGAATATAGAGGCCAATTTTGAGGAATCAACGGTTTCCTTTGATGAAATCAATATGGTTTACAACGAGTTCGGAAAAGGAAAAACGGCTACTCTTAGTACAAATCTAAATGGTGTCCTTAACGATATCAATATTAATAATCTCTTTCTTGTCTCCGATAATACGGGAATACGGGGTGACTTCAATTTTAAGCACCTTTTCAACAAACAAGAATCCTTTATACTGGATGCGAACATGCGAAATGTTACCAGTAGCTACTATCAATTAAACGCTCTTTTGCCCAACTTAATTGGAAACTCATTACCCTCTACCTTTAGCAAATTAGGACAATTCACCATTAGGGGAGACGCCTTGATAACCGATTCGTCCATAGATGCCAAAGTAAACCTGAACACCGCGGTGGGCAGCAGCTATTCGGATATTGTACTGACCAATTTCAACAATATAGATAATGCTACATACACAGGGTTTATTTCCTTAATTGATTTTGATTTAGGGGATTTTGTAAATAGTAAAAGTCTAGGAAAAACCAATCTTGATTTTAATGTGGAAGGACAGGGGTTTGTAACGGAAAAGTTGAACACCGAGGTCATTGGACAGATTTACTCCATAGAGTTTAACAATTACAATTATCAGGATATTAAGGTTTCAGGAATTCTGAAGGAACAGTTGTTCGATGGTTCCTTGACTAGCAATGACGAAAATTTAAAGTTCAACTTTAAGGGTCTGGCCGATTTTGGGGAGGAAAGCAATAACTTTAATTTTAAGGCCTCCGTCGATTACGCCGACTTAAAAAGGCTAAACTTTATTAATGATAGTATTTCCATTTTCAAGGGCGATGTAAGTATGAATATTCAGGGGAATACCTTGGATAATATAGTAGGTGACGTAAACTTTACCAAGACCAATTTCCAGAATAAAAACGATACGTACTATTTTGAGGATTTCACCATTACTTCCACTTTTGAAAATGATTCTGTGAGAGTAATCGATATTAATTCTCCCGACATTATTACTGGATATATGAAGGGTAATTTTAGGGTCAAGGAATTGGGGAAATTGGTCCAAAACTCTATAGGTAGTATTTATACCAACTACAGGCCATTTGAAATTTCAAGCGGACAAAATCTGAGTTTTAATTTCAAAATTTATAATAAAATTGTGGATGTATTTTTTCCTGAGGTTCAGTTTGATCCCAATACATTCATAAAAGGTAAGATTGTTTCTGACGAAGGAGATTTCAAACTTAATTTCGAATCACCAAGCATTGTTGCGTTTGGAAATGAAGCAGATAATATAGAGGTGAAAATCGATAATAAAAACCCTTTGTTCAATACCTATGTTTCTGTAGGGGACCTAAAAACCCCTTACTATGACGTAAAGGATTTCAATTTAATAAACACTACTTTAAAGGATACATTGTTCTTTAGATCGGAATTTAAAGGGGGAAGTGAGTACAATGATAGCTACAACCTCAACTTTTACCACACCTTTAATGCGGAAAACAAATCGGTAATTGGTCTCAAAACTTCGGATGTGAGTTTTAAGGGCAATAAATGGATTTTGAACAAAGATGGTAATTCCAAAAACAAAGTAATTCTAAACAGGGCGTTGGACAGTATTTCGATTGAGGAAATCGTAATGAACAATGACGAACAGGAACAGATTAGGTTGCGAGGACAGCTGGCCGACTCGACCTACAAGGACCTTCAGCTTCAGTTTAAAATAGTATCCCTGAATAAAATAACCCCGGTAATCGATAGTCTAAAATTGCAAGGTGAGGTAAACGGTAATCTGAACATTCTTCAAAAGGAAGGTATATATCTTCCTTCTTCCAATTTGAACATAGATCAATTTGGAATCAATGATATACCTATGGGGGATCTGGCCATTAGTATTGTGGGCAATAGGGATTTAACGGAGTTCCAGGTTAATTCACAATTATCTGAAAATGGTATTGAGAAATTTGGGGTTGTGGGTAAAATCGTGAATAGGGAAGATATGCCTACCGCCAATCTAGTGGCAAACTTTAGTAGGTTCCCATTGGAACCCTTCAATCCTTTGGGTGAAGGCGTAATTGACCATATACGGGGTGACTTGGAAGGTCGTGTCAATATTACGGGTCCGGTGGACAATCCCAATTTTAATGGGCTGGTTACTCTAGATAATGCAGGTATAGCCATTCCATATTTAAATGTGGACTATGCCTTTGCGCCAAGGTCAAAAGTAAGGTTGGATAACCAAACATTTAATTTTGATAATATCGCACTTTCGGATGTTGCTATGGGAACAAGGGCCAATCTTGATGGTACCATCACCCATAGTTATTTTGATAATTGGGTGCTCAACTTCAATGTGGATACCAATAATAACCGGTTCTTGATTTTAAACACGGAATTTGAGGAGGGCGATTTGTATTACGGTACGGGATACCTTAATGGAACTGGTAGAATATATGGACCAACAACAGCGCTCAATATTACTGTAGATGGTGAAACCGCTAGGGGCACTTCCTTAAAAATACCATTAAGCGATGTGGCGAGTGTAGGCGACTACTCTTTTATCAATTTTGTAGAGAAGGATAAGGTTAAATCAATTGACGAGCAAAGGCAATTAAAGGATTACCAAGGGCTGGAATTGGAATTCAACCTTGATGTTACTCCAGAAGCAGAGGTGGAAATCGTCACGGATACCAAGACAGGAAGCTCTTTGAAGGGCACCGGGGAAGGTATCTTGTTAATACAGATCAATACCAACGGCAAGTTCGAAATGTATGGGGATTTCGTTGTGGTTACCGGACAGTTCAGATATAAATTTGGTGGTATCATAGATAAGACCTTTGTAGTGGAGCCCGGGGGTACTATAAACTGGGACCAAAAACCATTGGAGGCCCAATTGGATATGGAAGCAGTATATTCCCTGACTGCTAATCCGGCACCGCTTTTGGATAACCAGGGATACACGAGGAGGATACCTACCGATGTACTTATTAAGCTGACAGGCGAATTACAAAATCCAGATATTGAGTTTGGAATTGATTTTCCGGGCACCAATTCCATTGTACAATCAGAATTGGAATATAGATTGCAAGACCCTACGGTCGCGGAAAAAAACGCCATATTCCTTTTGGCCCAAGGAAATTTTGTGAATGCACAAAGTGGTATAAATCAGCAGGCGATTACGGGTAATTTGGTACAAAGTGCCTCAGGTATTCTAAATTCTCTTTTGGGGGGAGGAAACGACAAGCTGAATTTTGGACTGTCTTATGAACAAGGTATACAGAGTACGGATTTGGAAACGGACGATAGAATCGGTGTAACGGTGTCCACACAAATATCCGATCGTGTATTGTTCAATGGAAAGGTTGGGGTACCTGTGGGAGGAGCAAGCGAAACCCTTGTTGCCGGGGATTTTGAAATTCAGGTTCTATTGAACGAGGAAGGTAGTTTAAGTGCCAAATTTTTCAGCAGGCAAAGTGAGATACAAGCGTTTCTTCCTGATCAGCAAGGTTCTACCCAAGGAGCCGGCTTATCCTATGAGGTAGATTTTGATAGCTTTAGGGAACTTTTCAGGAAAATTCTTCAAAAGGACAACAAGCAGGACAGTCTAAATACTATTGCCGTCCCACCGGTGCAACCGCCCATATCCAGTATGGGGAAGGATAGTTTGCTTAATTTTTATGCAAAACCAAAATCATTTTAATTTCCTTTTTGGTCTCTTCAGTTCTTTAAATGTTAATTAAATATAGGTTTTCATCATTTTTTGGTTAAAATGTAACAGGCTTTCTCTTTTTCTTCAATTCCTCGTCAAAAGGATGGCAGGCATATTTCGTAATTGAAAGAAGATTTACTAATTTCGTTGGCTTAATTTTTCGAATGTCTTCAAACATAAAAAAAATAGCAGTGCTTACTTCTGGTGGAGATTCCCCTGGAATGAATGCGGCCATACGTTCCGTTGTTAGAACGTGTGCGTACATGAAGGTTGAATGTGTTGGGATCTATAGGGGCTATCAAGGTATGATAGAAGGCGATTTTAAGCCAATGGACGCCAGAAGCGTAAATAATATTATCAACAAGGGTGGTACTATTTTAAAATCTGCCAGGTGTACAGAATTTAGGACTCCTGAAGGTAGGAAAAAGGCCCATGAACATTTACTTTCTGCAGGAATCGATGCCTTTGTGGTCATTGGAGGGGATGGTAGTTTTACTGGAGCAATGATATTCAACCAAGAATATAATTTTCCTATAATGGGAATCCCAGGAACTATTGATAACGACATATTTGGAACCAGTTTTACGCTAGGTTTTGACACGGCCTTGAATACCGTTGTGGATTGTATTGACAAAATAAGGGATACTGCAAGTTCACATAACAGATTATTTTTTGTTGAAGTTATGGGTCGCGATGTGGGGCATATAGCATTGAATGCTGGTGTTGGTGCAGGTGCGGAGGAAATCCTTATTCCCGAGGAGAATCTTGGTTTAGATCGCCTATTGGAGTCTTTGAAAAGAAGTAAGGAGTCTGGTAAGTCTTCTAGTATCGTTATTGTGGCCGAAGGGGATAAAACAGGTAAAAACGTTTTTGAACTTAAGGAATATGTGGAGAAACATTTACCTATTTACGACGTTAGGGTTTCGGTTTTGGGACACATGCAGCGAGGTGGCGCTCCTTCCTGCTACGATCGGGTGTTGGCCAGTAGGATGGGCGTAAAGGCCGTAGAATCGTTATTGGAAGGTAAAACCAATTTAATGGTAGGTGTTCAGGATAACCAGATAACCCTTACACCCATTAATAAAGCTATAAAGGGACATACAAAAATAGACAAGGAACTTATTAGGGTTTCTGAAATAATGACAACTTAAATTATAATCGATAAAAACAATAGAAAATGTCAAATTTGAAAATAGGAATTAACGGTTTTGGAAGAATAGGTAGATTGGTGTTTAGAACTACCGTGAAAAGAGGTGACGTAGATGTGGTTGCCATCAACGATTTGTTGGATGTTGAGCACTTGGCTTACTTATTAAAATACGATTCTGTTCATGGACACTTTGATGGAACTGTGGACGTAAAGGACGGGAACTTGATCGTTAATGGAAAAACGGTTAGAATTACTGCTGAAAGAGACCCCAAAAACTGTAAGTGGGATGAAGTTGGAGCTACTATCGTAGCTGAGTGTACAGGTATTTTTACAACTTTGGAGACTGCTCAATATCACATTGACGGTGGTGCCAAAAAGGTGGTCATTTCAGCTCCTTCCAAGGATGCTCCAATGTTTGTAATGGGAGTTAATCATAAAGACGTGAAGGCATCCGATACCATAGTTTCAAACGCATCTTGTACTACAAACTGTCTTGCTCCAATGGCGAAAGTCTTAAATGACGCTTTTGGTATCGAGGAAGCATTAATGACAACGGTTCACGCTACTACTGCAACCCAAATGACCGTTGATGGTCCTTCCAAGAAAGACTGGAGAGGTGGTAGAAGCGCGATGCTAAATATTATTCCTGCTTCTACCGGAGCTGCAAAAGCTGTTACAAAGGTAATTCCTGCATTAGAGGGTAAATTAACTGGTATGGCATTTAGGGTACCTACAGCAGATGTATCTGTGGTAGATTTGACCGTTCGTTTGGAAAAAGAAACATCTTATGAGGAAATCAAGAAAGCTTTCAAAACTGCTTCTGAAGGAGAATTAAATGGTGTTTTGGGCTATACGGAAGAAGCTGTAGTTTCACAGGACTTCATAGGCGAAACAAACACCAGCGTTTTTGATGCCGAGGCAGGTATCGAATTGAATTCCAAATTTTTCAAGTTGGTTTCTTGGTATGATAATGAATCTGGTTTCTCCAACAAAATGGTAGATTTAATTCAGCACGTAAATAGTCTTTAATACCGACTATTATAATTATAATGATAATCCTGTTAATAAGGTATTTTTTCCTTATTTTCAGGATTATTTTTTAAATACAGGGTTTATGATTTTAATTGTGGATAGTGGAGCGACCAAGTCGGATTGGATTGCATTGAATGATAAAGGGGAGAAGCTTTTTTTGACCCAAACACTGGGGCTTAGTCCTGAAGTTCTGACCAAAGATGTTATTGAAGATCGCTTGGCGAATAACTTTGAGCTTTCAAAAAATAGGGAAGACGTAAGTCATTTGTTTTTTTATGGGGCCGGTTGCGGAACGGACCGAATGAAAAAGTTCCTTAGGGAAATTTTTAAGGACTTTTTTCCAAATGCCGTGGCAGAAGTTAAGGAGGATACTTATGCCGCCATTTTCGCTACCACAAAAATAGGACATCAAGGAATCGTCTGTATTTTGGGAACGGGTTCCAATTGTAGTTATTATGATGGAGAGAAGTTACATCAAAAAGTAACCTCATTGGGCTACATACCAATGGATGATGGCAGCGGCAATTTTTTTGGCCGTAAATTAATTAGGGATTATTATTTCAATAAAATACCAAAAGATTTGGCGGAAAAGTTTGCCAGTCAATACGATTTAGATGCAGATGTTATCAAGGATAACCTTTACAAGCAGCCTAATCCAAATACCTATCTGGCAACATTTGCTAGGTTTTTAATTGAAAATAAGGATCACCCATACTCAAAGGGGGTTATTGATAAGGGTTTTCAGCAATTTATAAACAACTACATTATGCAGTTTGACCTGGCAACCAAAGTACCGATCAATTTTGTAGGTAGTATAGCATATTATCTACGGGACGAACTTACTACAGTTTTAAAACGAAACGATTTAATCGTTGGGGTAATTCGTCAGAAACCAATAGAAGGTCTGGTCGAATTCCATAAAGAAAACATGTAGGCTAAAACTTTACGGCGATCATTGAAATCTCAACATTCACAAATTTTGGAAGGTTGGCGACTTCAACGGTTTCCCTGGCTGGAGCAGTGTCCGATTCAAAATATGAAGCATAAACTTCATTTACATCCGCAAATTGATTCATGTCGCTGAGAAAAATAGAAGATTTCACCACATTATCAAAGGTCATTCCTGCTTCTTGTAGAATGGCCTTTAAATTTTCCATGGACTGTTTGGTTTCCTCTTTAATGTTTCCTTCTACTAATTCTCCCGTAACTGGATTCATAGGGATTTGGCCCGATATATATAAAGTATTCTCGATTAAAACAGCTTGGTTATAAGGGCCAATAGGTGCAGGAGCCTTAGTAGTATTGATAATTTTTTTCATGATATTATTTTTTAGTTTCTAAAGGGTTGACTTCTGTTTTCCCATTTCAAGTCACTTAATATGGAAGCATCGATTCCTATGAAAAAGTACCATCTTCTATACTGACCAAATGGGGTCCAGTTAAAACGCATGGAAAAGCTTTTTAAATCCCTTTGAAAACGTAATTGGGTCAAGGTAAAACCTTTGTTTTTAAAGTCATAACCTGAAGAACCACCAACTTTCCATCGTGGTGATAATTCTATATCCCCTGAAAACATTAACGAGTGGGAACTAAATTCATTCTGTCTAGCACTGTTCAAGTAACTTGCTGAATAGGCCAACCTAAAGTTCCACGGTATTTTGGTGCCATAAATAGGGTTCTCCACATCGCCTTTTTCGCTTTGTTCTCTTGGATTGTCCCTAAAGCTGTCCGCCCTACCAAAAAGATCGTCCGTTCTACCACCACTCTGGGCCACATAATCAAATGGGTCCTCTTCCTCTTCCTCCCCATTACCATCATCTTTTTTCTTTTCAAACATCTTACTGTCAATCGAATACGAAATGTTGGCATTGGCCCTGGTCAATCTAAACAAGCTACCCCCATTATCAATATTCCAAGTATCGATGCGTCTTCCGTTATTATCAATGGCATAGGGATCCAAGCCGGCCGAAAAGTTTATGGACATTTTGTTGTTTAGAATATTGGTTCCCCCATTAATGTTCAATGGACTTAAACGCAAGGAGTCCGACTCCAAATTATAGGATGTTGAAATGTTCAAATTGCTTAAAAGGGGAATCTTTTTAGGTTCTATTTTTGTGGAATCCTTGTCGCGTACCTTGGCTTCCAAAGTATTTGCCAAGGAGAAGCTTAAACTGTTGGAACGTCCCAATCTTGGCGCACCGTTCAAGGTGCCATCAAACCTACTGTACTGTACTACCCTGCCTTCACCGTTTATGCCTTCTTCGTACTCATCGTAATACTGTTCAAAGGAAGGGGCATAACCATAGCTAAGTGTAGGCCTGGCAACATGTCTTATAGCCTGTATTTTTTTATCTTCCCCAAAATTAAAAGTCCCATAAAGGGTGGTTCCAATACTGGCATTGAGATTATATTGATTGTAACGGTCAAAACCGGAAACACTATCTATTACCACCTGCTCCGTTTCAGGATCAAAACTCCGTTCGTAGGTCTCCATGGTCCATACGTCCTCATAATTCCCCCCCATGGTCACACTAAAATATTTGGCTATTTTAAAGTTTGTACTGATCGGAATTCGATGCCGAGCTCCAATTTTTGAATTGTCGAACATCCTTCCTGTTAAAAAGTCCTCATCGTTTGTAGTGAGCCGGTTTTGTGCATTTACATCGTATTGAAAATTTATGTTCTGTATGGCTCCTTTTTTAATACCATCTCTTTTGGCAAAGGGAAAAATTCGTTCCATACTTGCCTGAAATGTGGGCAAGGTCATGTTTATGTTGTCAGTGTTGGTTGCCGTTGCCGAAGGGGAGGTCAACTGTGAATGTGTTGCGGTAACACTTAGGTTCACCGATGGATAAGCCGGAAATGTTTTGGAATAGGATATGGAGGAGGAAAGGGTATTGTTCTGGGTATTGGGCAAATTCCGTTGCTGCAATGAATTTCTATAATATTCACTGCTACCTAAATTGACCGATGCAGAAAACCTGGAATTGGGACTTGCCTTTTGATCCTGGGAATGAGAGAACTGTAAATTCCAGTTTTTGCTCAAACTATAATCGCTAAAACCTTTTTGGCTGTTTACCAAGTTTTCATATCTAAAATTAATGTTCCCCCTGTATTTATAGCGTTTGGTGTATATTGAAGCCGTTCTAAAACCCCAGCTACCGTTAGTATAGAAATCACCACTTAAAGTCACATCGGCATAATCTCCCAAAGGAGTATAGTATCCAAAATCCTGCAAAAAATAACCTCTGTCCGGGTCGTTTCCAAAAGTGGGCATCAACACGCCAGGGGCACTACCCACGCCCAGAGGAAAATAAGCAAAGGGCATAGCAATTGGGGTAGGGACATCGGCAATATAAAGATTGCTAAAACCTGCTATTACCTTTTTCTTGGGAACGAATTTTGCCTTTCGTACCCGTATGTAATAATCTGGATTTATGGTGTCTTGTGCAGTGGTTATTTTCGCTTCGCTGAGAAAATAGACGGAGTCGTTTTCTTTTTTGGTAATTTCCGCATAGACTTTCATAGCGTCACTGCCCAATTGTCCGGCAGCTGCTTGTTGTTCCGTTCTGGAATTCCAAATAATGGCCTTTTGGGTATCGAAATTAAAACGAATGGAATCTGGAATCACCACATTGGAGCCTTGCTTAAAATAGGGAAGTTGGGTATAGTTGCCTAAGGAATCTTTTAACCTCCCGGCATATACTTCGTTATTAACGTAATCCATAATGATTATCCCAGCCTTTAATTCCGTATCTTGATAATAGATTTCCGCCTCGTTGTACAAATAAATTTTATTTTCCTTTTGGCTTAATTTTACGAAGTCTTTGGCCTTATAGGTAATGTTATCCAGTAATAACGGAGGTTTTTGATTCAGGGAATCCCTTTCTAGGGAATCCCTTGTTACACTATCATTTAAGATAGGTCTTGGTAGAAGTGGGGCTACAATGGTATCTCGCTGTGCTTTGATTTCCAATGGAACCACCTTACCCTCCTGTGCTGTTAGGGAAAATACACCAACAAAAAGTAGGAATAGGAAAAGTACGTACTGTTTATTTGATTGCAAGGCGATATATCCTATTTTTGTAAAGGTTTGGCAATCTGTAAGCCATTAGATTCAGATGTCAAACTTACATATATTTTTTATTCCCGTTATAGGGTATTACCATAAATTTAACCATGAAGGAAGGTGTAAATATTTATAAGAATATGAAATTTAAATCACCCGTTGTTTTCTTTGTTTTATTGCTTATTCTTCCGATTTCCTTTATGTATGGTAAGGAAAACGGCACCTTGCCCGATGACCCATTTATTGTGGTGTTGGATGCGGGTCATGGTGGCCATGATCCGGGCAACCTAGGAAATGGTTATTTGGAAAAGAATATTGCCCTTAACATAGTGCTTAAAGTTGGGGAAATTCTGTCTGCCAATAAGGATATAAAGGTCATATATACCAGAAAGGACGATACTTTTGTAGATCTGTTTGTGAGAGGGGAGATTGCCAATAAGGCAAACGCGGACCTTTTTGTTTCGGTTCATTGTGATTCCCATTCTTCGGATGCCCATGGTGCTGGAACTTTTGTTTTGGGACTACACGCCAACAAGCAAAATTTTGAAATCGCCAAAAAGGAAAACTCCGTAATCTATTTGGAGGATAATTATGAAACCCGATATGCCGATTATGATATTAACTCCCCGGAATCCGTAATTGGACTGACCATCATGCAGGAGGAATTTCTGGATCAGAGTATAGCATTGGCTAAAAATATACAAGATAACATGTCCGGCAGACTAAAGAGGACTGACAGAAAAGTGAAACAGGCCGGTTTTATCGTTTTGCATCAGACCTTTATGCCAAGTGTCTTAGTGGAAACGGGATTTTTGACCAATAAGGATGAAGGGGGATATTTAAACTCAAAAAAAGGACAATCAGAAATGGGAACCGCCATTGCGGATGCCATCTTAAAATACAAGAAAGAGGTACAGGGAGTAGGCCAAATCACCCAGGTTTCAACTATTAAGGAGCCTGAAAAAATAGTAGAAGACGAAGGTCAAAATGTGATTGCCGTTAAAGTACCTGCCGAGGATAGCTCACTTGAAGAAAAAATTGAAAAGCCGAAAGAAGAGCCCGAAAAGAAAAAGGAGGAAACTATAATTGTACAAACGGAAAAAGAAGTTGAAGCGCCCAATGAAAACGCAATAATCTACAAAGTCCAATTAATGGCCAGTAGTAAGGATTTGGCTTTAACCCCTGAAAATTTTAAAGGGTTACCTCAATTATCCAAAGAACCCTACAACAATTTGTTCAGATACATGTACGGGGGAACGCAATCTTATCGGGAGGCAAAAATGTTACAGGCCAAAGCTGTTAGAACGGGGTATCCTTCCGCCTATATAGTTGCCTATAGGAAGGGAGAAAGAGTAACAATACCCAAGGAGGTAGAAGAGGAATCCCAATAAAGTCATTTGGTGTATTATTTATTCCTAATTTTGTTATAAACATAAAATTTATTGCTTGAAACTATCCAGAGAAATTAAGACAGGTATTATCGTTATAGGTGGAATACTCTTATTTATTTTAGGATTCAGCTATTTAAAATCAACGCCGCTTTTTGACAACAGTAAAACGTTATATGCGGTTTATCCTGATGTAGGGGGGTTGCAAGCAGGGACCGTTGTTTCCATTAACGGATTTGCCGTAGGTAAGGTAAACGACATAAAGTTTAAGGATACCAAGGGAAACCTGGTAGTTACCTTTACGGTAAGTAGTGATTTTCAGTTTTCCAAAAACAGTACCGTAGAATTGTACGATACAGGAATTATTGGAGGAAAGGGGCTACAGATTTCGCCGGTTTTTGATAATGCAGGAGCTGTTCAGTCTGGGGACACCCTGAGGACGGAGACTCGACCAGGGTTGACGGAACTTGCCCAGGAAAAACTTACCCCCTTGTTCAAGAAATTTGAATCGGCGGTTTCCGATGCGGATTCTGTATTGATAAGTGTCAACAATGTATTGGATACCGATACAAAAAAGGATTTGCAACAGGCCATCAATGGATTGAGCGACCTCATGGTGAGTCTTAATGGAAGCGCAAAAGTGTTGAATGACATTCTAGCTAACAATGAGAAAAAGCTAGACAGTTCGCTTACCAATTTCGAGACCCTAACATACAACTTTGCCAGACTTTCAGATACGTTGAACAATGCTGGTTTGGGAAGGACTTTCGCCAGTTTGGAAACTACCATGGAAAATTTGAACAAGGTGGTGTCAAAAATTGAAAAAGGAGATGGAACCTTCGGAAAGTTAATGAACGACCAAGAATTGTATTCCAATTTAACGAGTGCTTCCCGAGAATTGGATTTACTGCTTCAAGACTTTAGACTGAATCCAAAACGCTATGTCAATGTTTCGGTATTTGGTAAAAAACAAAAGGAATACGAAGTTCCCGAAGATGACCCTGCCAATAAAATAGAATAAATCGAATGCAATATTTACCCAATATCCTTTTTGTAGCCGTCCTTTGTGTGGGGATTGGTTATTTCACCAAGAATATTACAAAAATTCGTCGTAATATTCTTTTGGGTAAAGATGTGGACGTAAGTGATGATAAATCTACAAGATGGCGAAATATGGCCATGATTGCCTTGGGCCAGACTAAAATGGTAGTTCGTCCGATAGCGGGTTTGCTTCATATTATCGTTTATGTTGGGTTCATCATCATCAATATTGAAGTATTGGAAATTATCATCGATGGTATCTTTGGTACGCATAGAATTTTTGCCGGCCTGGGCCCCGTTTATGATTTCCTTATAGCTTCGTTTGAAATCTTGGCCTTATTGGTCATTGTATCTGTAGTTGCCTTTTGGATCCGAAGAAATATTATAAAGCTCAACCGCTTCTTTAAACCAGAAATGAAAGGTTGGCCAAAGAAGGATGGGAATTTGATCCTGTATATAGAATTGGTTTTGATGGTACTTTTTCTTACCATGAATGCCACTGATTTTCAGTTACAGCAGTTGGGAGCTGAGCATTACGTGCAGGCAGGAAGTTTTCCTGTAAGTCAGTTCATTGCAAATTGGCTTAATGGTTGGGGTATCCCTAATTTAATTATTTTGGAAAGGACGGCCTGGTGGTTGCATATTGTTGGAATCCTTTTCTTTCTAAATTACCTATATTTTTCCAAACATTTGCATATTCTTTTGGCCTTTCCCAATACCTACTATGGAAAATTGGGACCCAAAGGGAAGTTCAGGAATTTGGAAGCGGTTACGAAGGAAGTGAAGCTAATGTTGGACCCTGAGGCTAATCCCTTTGCTGTTCCTGACGAGACTGAGGATACAGATCCACCTTCAAAATTTGGAGCTTCGGATGTCATGGATTTGAGCTGGGTACAATTGTTAAATGCTTATACATGTACTGAATGTGGAAGGTGTACGAGTGAATGTCCGGCAAACCAGACTGGAAAAAAATTGTCCCCGAGAAAGATAATGATGGACACTCGTGACCGTCTGGAGGAAGTTGGAAAAAACTTGGATGCGAATAAAGGGGAATTTAAAGAAGATGGAAAGCAGTTGCTGGACGACTATATCACTAGGGAAGAGTTGTGGGCCTGTACATCATGCAATGCCTGCGTTGAAGCTTGCCCAGTTAGCATAGACCCTTTGTCCATTATCATGGATATGAGACAGTATTTGGTCATGGAACAATCCGCGGCACCATCGGATTTAAATAATATGATGGGGAATATCGAAAACAATGGGGCGCCTTGGCCGTTCAACCAAATGGATAGGTTAAACTGGAGTAAGGAATCTTAAAAGATGAAATAATGGCAGACACTATACAAGTTCCTACAATGGCAGAAATGTTTGCTGCCGGCAAAACCCCCGAAGTATTGTTTTGGGTTGGTTGTGCAGGTAGTTTTGATGATAGAGCCAAAAAAATTACAAAGGCCTTTGTCAAAATTTTAAATAAGGCCAATATTTCCTTTGCCGTTTTAGGAACGGAAGAAAGTTGTACCGGTGACCCGGCTAAAAGAGCTGGCAATGAGTTTTTGTTCCAAATGCAGGCCGTTAGCAATATTGAAGTCCTCAATGCATATGAAATTAAAAAGATTGTAACAACGTGTCCGCATTGCTTTAATACTATCAAGAACGAATATCCAGGTTTAGGGGGCACTTATGAAGTGGTCCACCATACGCAATTCCTCAAACAGTTGTTGAAGGAAGGACGAATTTCAATGGAAGGAGGCACTTTTAAGGGCAAAAGAATAACCTTTCACGATCCATGTTACTTAGGCAGGGCCAACGGTGTATATGAAGCGCCTAGGGAGCTTATTAAAAAGTTGGATGCAGAATTGGTAGAAATGAAAAACTGTAAACAAAGAGGATTGTGTTGTGGTGCCGGAGGGGCCCAGATGTTCAAGGAACCAGAAAAAGGGGATAAGGATGTAAATATAGAACGTACCGAACAAGCCTTAGAGACGTCTCCCGATATTATTGCTGCTGGATGCCCTTTTTGCAATACCATGATGACGGACGGGGTAAAACATAAGGAAAAGGAAGGGGATGTCAAAGTAATGGACATTGCAGAACTTATTGCCATGGCAGAAGATTTATAATGTGAATGGCTCATATATTAAAACAAAGAAGGATCAATGCTAGCAGATTTTAATACACTTCCGGATAGTTCAAGGGTTTGGATCTATCAGGCTAATAGAAGTTTTTCAGACCAAGAGTTGAGTGAAATAAAGACCGATTTAACCACCTTTTTGGAAAATTGGACTGCTCACGGAAAGGATTTAAAAGCGGGTTTCGAAATAAAATACAATAGATTCTTGGTAATTGCCTTGGATCAAAGTGGTCAGTCGGCTACAGGATGTTCCATAGATGCATCGGTTCATTTTATTCAACATTTGGAGCAAAAGTATCAGGTGGAACTATTGGATAAAATGAACGTTTCCTTCAAACAGGGAGAATATGTAGCATATAAATCATTATCGGATTTTAAAGCGATGGCAAAACAAAAATCCATCTCAAAGAATACTATCGTATTCAATAACCTTGTCGCTACCAAAGGTGAGTATGGGGAACACTGGGAAGTACCGGCTTCAGAAAGTTGGCATGCACGTTTTGTGTAAGGGCAACATGCGCTATCGTCTACTTTTATTAGGTTTTATCGATGAAATGCAATAAATTTCATGGTTTTATGTTATCTCCATACAACAAACGCATGAGGCCTTTTCTTAAAGTTTTCTTTTTTCTTTATGGTTCTTCCATCCTTTTCGGGCAAAACCCGCTGGTAAGTTCGGATAGTCTTGCACAGGCAATGTGGGTGGAAGAAAAGTACCAACAAATGACCTTGGAAGAAAAAGTGGGTCAATTGTTTATGGTCATGGTCAACTCCAATCAAACGACCCAGGAAAAGGAAAAAATAAAGCAACTGATAGCAAATGAAAAAATAGGAGGTATTATTTTTTCAAAGGGAGGCCCTCTTCGTCAAGCCAAACTTTGTAATGAGTTTCAATCCCTATCTAAGATTCCACTTTTAGTGGGAATGGATGCGGAATGGGGTCTGGCCATGCGATTGGATTCAACGTATGCATTTCCCTGGAACATGACCTTAGGAGCCATTCAGGATAATACCATCATCGAAAAAATAGGACACAGGGTAGGGGAGCACGCCAAACGCCTAGGAGTACATATCAATTTTGCCCCTGATATTGATATCAATACCAATCCTAAAAATCCTATTATTGGAAACCGATCTTTTGGAGAGTCTAGGGAAATCGTGGCCAATAAGGGAGTCGCCTTTATGAAAGGAATGGAAAATGCCGGGGTACTTTCCAGTGGAAAACACTTCCCGGGTCATGGCGATACAGAAGTAGATTCACATAAAGATTTGCCCGTGATTTCATTTTCAAGGGAACGTTTAGACAGTCTTGAACTTTATCCTTTCAAAAAGTTGATCAATGCGGGTTTGAGTAGTGTGATGGTAGCCCATTTAGAAGTTCCTTCCATGGAAATTAAAGAAGGTTTACCGTCTTCATTATCGGAACAGATTATTTCGGGAATTCTTAAGGAGGAATTGGGCTTTGAAGGTCTTGTTTTTACCGATGCCCTTAATATGCAAGGGGCCACTAAATTCGGTACGGAGGGAGAGGTGGAATTGGCCGCCTTTAACGCTGGCAATGACATACTTTTAATGCCTCAAAACGTAGAGGATGCAAAAAACTTATTGATCAAAAACTATAATAGGGGTAGGATTAGTGAGGTAAGGCTTGCACAATCCGTCAAGAAAATATTAATGGCAAAGTATAAAGTGGGCCTTAACAACTACCGGCCTATTGCCTTGGAAAATCTTTACGAAGATTTGAACACCTTGGAAGATGATATACTTTATGAAGAGGCCATTGAGAATGCCCTAACGGTAGTAAAAAATCGGTTTGATTTAATAGGGATCAAAAACCTTGAAAACAAGAAGATTGCTTATGTAAAATTTGGTGATGCCCCAAGCGATACTTTTATATCTGAATTAAATAAATATACCAAGGTCACCCAAATCAACGATGACAACATTGAGTCGCTTAAAAAGCAACTGGCCGATTATAATTTGGTCATAATTGGGCACCATAAAAGTAATGAGAGTCCTTGGAAACCCTATAAGTTTACTGATAGGGAATTGGCGTGGCTTCAGGAAATATCGAATTTGCGTTCATCAAACTTAATTCTTACCGTATTTGCAAAGCCCTATGCCCTTTCCGATATTTCTACCTTTCAAAACATTGATGCTGTGGTGGTATCGTACCAGAACAGCAAAATTGCCCAAAAAAAGACGGCGGAGCTTCTCTTTGGTGCCATTCCTGCATCGGGAAAACTACCGGTAAGTGGCAGCTTTGAGTTTAGGGCGGGCACAGGAATTAGATTATCATCATTAAGTCGATTGGGATACAGTCTCCCCGAAAGAGTGGGCCTTAGTTCAAAAGGCCTTGCCCAAGTGGATAAACTTGTCCATGACGGATTGGATAGCCTTATGTTTCCTGGTGCCCAAGTGCTGGTAGCAAGACACGGTAAGGTAGTCTACAACAAAAGTTTTGGTAAGCCTACCTACGATTCAAAGGTTGAGGTCACCGACGATGATATTTATGACTTGGCTTCCCTGACCAAAATTTTGGCCACTTTACCCATGGTCATGAAAATGGAGGAAGAGGGTAAAATTGAGTTGAACGATACATTTGAGGAATTGGTTCCGGAGTATTCCGATACCGAGATTAAAAACGTGACCGTATTAAAGGCGTTGTCGCACTACGGTAGGTTACCCGCTTGGATTCCCTTTTATGTGAGGACTTTGGATAAGGATAGAAAACCTTCCAAGGAATTCTATCGAAACCAACCAACTCCGGGATTTTCTGTGAAGGTGGCAGAAAATTTATATTTGACCGATGCCTATAATGATTCCATTTATAATAGAATCGGGAGGCAAGACCTAAAATCCAATAGATATCGCTATAGCGATGTACCGTACTATGTCATGAAAAAGTATGTGGAAGATACCTATGGACAAAAACTCAATGTCTTGGTGGACGATTTTCTATATAGCAGAATAGGAGCCGACTATACCACGTACAATCCTTTGGATAAATTTCCAAAGAATAAAATAATTCCCTCGGAGGAAGACAATTATTACAGATATCAAACTGTTCAGGGATATGTTCATGATATGGGAGCGGCCATGCAAGGTGGAGTAGGAGGCCATGCAGGGTTATTTAGTAATGCCAATGATGTGGCCAAAATCATGCAAATGTACCTGCAGAACGGGTATTATGGAGGCACCAAATTCTTTGACCCTAGAACCGTTAAGAAATTCAACACCTGCTATTTCTGTGATAAAAATGTACGACGTGGCGTTGGGTTTGATAAACCTCAATTGGAACATAGCGGACCAACTTGTGGTTGTGTATCCAGAAAAAGCTTTGGACATAGCGGTTTTACCGGAACTTACACATGGGCAGACCCAGAGGAAGAAATAGTTTACGTCTTTTTGTCAAACAGGACTTACCCTACGGCATCCAATACGCTTTTAGTTAAATCTGGGTTAAGAACCAGGATTCAGCAAGCAATCTACGATTCCATTCTAAATTAAAGAGTAATTTTGTAGTTATGAAAATTGCAATAGTATGTTATCCCACCTTTGGGGGTAGTGGAGTTGTCGCTACAGAATTAGGAATTTCATTGGCCAATAGGGGACATGAGGTACATTTTGTTACATACAGACAACCTGTGCGGCTGGAACTTTTGAACAATAATATTTACTTTCATGAAGTTCACGTGCCGGAATACCCATTGTTTCATTACCAACCCTATGAATTGGCACTTTCAAGCAAGTTGGTAGACACTATTAAGTTGTACAACATCGACTTATTGCATGTTCATTATGCAATTCCGCATGCATACGCAGGTTACATGGCCAAGAAAATGCTAGAAGAAGAAGGAATTTATGTTCCTATGGTGACTACGCTTCACGGTACCGATATTACCTTGGTTGGAAAACATCCATTTTATAAGCCGGCCGTAACTTTTAGTATCAACCAATCGGACGTGGTTACCTCTGTTTCCGAGAGCCTAAAACAGGGAACTTTGGATACATTTGATATTCAAAAGGAAATTGTGGTAATCCCAAATTTTATAGACAAGAATAAATACAAAACGTCCTTTAAGGATTGCCAAAGATCCACTATGGCCAAGGATGGTGAACGTATCGTTACACATATTAGTAATTTCAGAAAGGTAAAGCGGATACCAGACGTCATTAAGGTATTCTATAAGATACAGGAACAGCTTCCATCTAAGCTAATCATGGTAGGTGAAGGACCTGAAAAGGAAGGGGCTGAGCGGCTGTGCGAAGAGTTGGGTATAGGGAACAGGGTTATCTTTTTGGGAAACAGTAATGAAATAGATAAGATACTTTGCTTCTCAGATCTATTTCTTTTACCCTCTCAGACAGAGAGTTTTGGTCTGGCGGCTTTGGAGGCAATGATCAATAAGGTTCCCGTAATTTCTAGTAATACCGGGGGAATTCCAGAGGTCAATATCCAAGGTGTGACCGGATTCTTAAGCGATATTGGTAATATTGATGAAATGGCCTCAAACGCAATCCATATATTAAAAGATGACGAAACCTTGGAAAAGTTTAAAAGAAGTGCTGTTGAGGAAGCGGAAAAGTTCGATATTCTAAAGGTGCTGCCACTATATGAGGATGTCTATGAAAGAGCGTATAAAAGCCGACTAAAAAATGTCTAGGACTTTTTTTCCCTTTTTTGTCCTTTTAGTTAGTCTTTCTGGGTGCAAAAGTCATGAAAGCGCTCAAAATGGAAAAGATGGTAATAAGGGAATGGAACTCATATTAAGTGGGGATTATAGCGGCATTGAAGACGAACAGCTATTGGTAATTAATAACAAGGTCCAATGGGAAGAATTTTTTGGAAGAGTAAATAGAACAAGAAAACCGGGATTGACCGTTCCGGAGATAGACTTTGAAAAGAATACCATTATAATCAGGTTGAAGGGTGAAACTACTAATAATCAACCGGATGTAGTATGGGGAAACGTCTCCAATGAAACCCTCTTCTTAAAAAGGACTAAGAATTCGGCTAAGAACGAAAGTTCGGCCTTGATAACGCCATTTTTCATTTACAGTATTCCCAAAACCAACAAAAGCATTAAAATACAATAGATTACATCGGAAAATTATAGGAATACATCTATCAAACGATAAAAATTACCTTACAAAGAACTTTTTTGACATCTAAAATTTAATGTCATAGTTTTGCTTAGTAATACCCAAATTTAATGAACATGAGAACCAGATTATTAATTTCACTAAGTATGATTTTTGCTATGGGCAATTTCGCCATGGCACAGGAAGACTTACAAATTACTTCCAAAGACAGTATTGTTGAAAGCTCTTGGATTGTTGGAATAGGATTTAATGCCGTTGATGATTCCGGAAACGTCTTTGATGGATTGTTTAATATAAGCGATGAATGGAACATATTGCCCTATCCTTCGAGAGTAAGTTTAGGTAGATATTTCAAAAGTGGACTTGGCTTAGAGGCTATAGGTAGCATTAATAAATATAAGGAAGGTAAAATCATAGACGCACGGGTCAATCTGGAAGAGTCCAATTATTATGCTTTGGATGCTAGAGTTACCTATGATTTGAACAAAATTATTGGGGAAACGGCTTGGTTCGATCCTTACGTTGGGGTTGGAGCCGGCTATACTGAGGCTAATAACCTTGGAAGAGGTACCTATAATGCTATTGTTGGTTTTAGAACATGGTTCTCCGATAAATGGGGATTGGACTTTAATTCATCAGGTAAATGGGCTATGAGTCAATCAGATGGAGCTACCAACCACATTCAACACGCCGTAGGAGTTGTATATCAATTTGGTATTGAAAAAGGCCTTTCAAAAAGAGGTGAGGAAAAGATGGAACTGCTTGCAGCTATTGAAAAGGAAAAGCAAAGACAGGCCGATTCCATTGCGGAAGTGAATAGGCAGAAGGAGGAAGCTCTTTTGGCTGAGCGTTTGAAAAAGGAAAAAGAGGCAGCTGAACTTGCCACTGCTGAAAAGGCAGCCAAGGATCAAAGAGAAGCTGATTTAAAAAATATTCAAAAACAAATAGAAGGTTTAGGGAAGGTTTACTTTAAACTAAATTCTTCCTATCTCACTTCAAGAGACAAAGAGTTGCTAGATAGCCTTACAGAGATTTTAATGAATCATGATTCCGTTGTGCTGGAAATTTCAGCCCATACAGATGCCCGTGGAACCGAATCATATAATCAGTGGCTGTCCGAAAAACGTCTGGAGCGCACTTTAAATTATCTTGAGGATAAGGGGGTGTCTTCTGAGCGATTGAAAGGTAAGGCCAAAGGGGAAACGGAACTTACGAACAATTGTACCGATGGTGTAAGATGTACGGAGGCAGAGCATCAGGAAAATAGAAGGTCGGAATTTTTGATTGTTGAGTTTTAATACAATTATTAAAAAAATATGTTCAAAACCGTTCTGGAAGGGACGGTTTTTTATTTTAAACCATTTTTTTCTCAAATAACACTATCCAACCGTAAAAGAAAAAACTGGAGAAATAGATTCTTGACCCAAACTATCTTTTGTGACGACTTTCCAATAGTATATGCCTCCTGATTCTACAGGTATGCCATCATATTTAGCATCCCGTAAATCGGATTCAAACAATGCGGGGTTTTCGGTATCCCCAAAATAAAGATCATACCCAACAATATCATTGTCAGAATCTTCTGCGCTCCATCTAAGATTTACCGTGGTACTCGTAGCTGAAATGGATGCTCCGGTAACAGGTGAAAGGGCCGTAGCTGGTGAAGGAGGGCTGTTGTCCAGTGCTGGTCCTTCATTAAAAAAGCTCCATGTAGCACTACGAATTTCATCCGGATTCGAAACTGAGGTTATCTTCCATGAATACGAGGTTTCCCTTTCTATCACAACGGATAATTGTGCTTCATTACTTTCCAGCTCTCTAACTTCGCGCGAGTTTAGATTTGTTAAGGTCATAAGGTAACCTTCCGCCAAGCTATTGTCTTCCCATAGGAACGTCAGTTCGGTTTGGGAGGCTGATAACGCTATGCCCTCTTTACACTCAGAATTATTTTCGGGAAAAATTAAGTTTATTGTAGTTTTAGAATTTAGGAATTGAGCCAAATCACTATCTGCCGTACAACCTAAGAGTATGGTGAAAAAAAGAAAAATGACTAGTTTTTTTCTCATGATAGTAGTGTAACTGTATTCTTCATTGTTCAAATGTTTCGGTACTTTGGGAAAGTACAACATCCACCGTCAAATTTAAAATTTACGTCAAAAATTTCTAATTTCCGTACTCGGTTCCTTTTAATTTTAAGTGGTATTTTATAATTCCATAGGGCAGTTGCTAGATTAACTCCTTGTTCGGATTATATATTTTGTGAGATTAATCCACATAAAGATAATTTTTGGTTTACATCTGGAAACCAAAGTTCCATGTACCAAATGTTCCCTTCTGTTTTGTTCTTTTTAATGTTAGTAACTTTAAAGTTTTGTCCCCAGATTAACGTAGTATTTGAGCATCGAAAAATTTAAATTTGCGGGCTCGAAATTAAACGTTTTTATCCGACGGTTAAACGATATTACATGGTATTTCACTCGTATTAGTTTTTTTTTGTGGATTAGTTTATAGAAGCACTAAATTTTAGCATTGCCCTGATGAAAAAAAATTACCTTCCCCTGTCAAAAAAAATTAAGAATTGGACCGCTACGATAATGGTTCTTTTTCTGGGCGTCCTCGTCCTTGCCTTTTCGCCCATGTTTTTGGGACCTGGCCTTACGGGCACGGAGCCGATCGGCGGTTTTCTGAACGGGAACTTCCCGGACGTGGACCTTAGCGACGAGCCCTACGAAGAGGCCTATGGAAACGTACGGTTCGACTGGCCCCTGACCTTTACCCCCGTGCCCGGCCAGTCACGGATCGTCATCGGCCAGCTGGACGGAAAGATCTATTGGATGGACGATGTCGCCAACCCTACAAAGAATCTACTCGTTGACTTTTCGGCAGAGGTGGGGGATGCGATTCCTGTCAACGGGGTCAAGGAAGTCTGGGACGGCGGTCTTTTGGGATTGGAACTACATCCAAACTTTGGGACGGCAGGTAACAACTATGTTTATATTTATTACACTACGGACTCGGGCAACCCTGCCGCAGGTGTAGGTGGCGGTGCTTCGGGCACCTTCGGCTGTTTCAACGACGAGTTTCATGGCAATTACTTGAACCTCGAGCGTTTCGAGTTGAACCCGACCACGATGGCCTTTGTTGCCAACTCCAGGGTCACCTTGATGAAGCGGCGCATGCTGAACTCGACCCACCGTGGGGGTGCGATGGAATTCGGCAACGACGGGTATCTTTATGTGGCCACCGGGGAACAGGGCCGTGCCGTGAGCGCGCAGGACATTACGGACAATTTGGACGGCGGTGTGCTACGGATCGATGTCGACATGAACCCTTCGACGGGCCATGCCCCGATACGGACAATGCCGCAGGATACGGGGGAGACGGACGAGATTACGGGCCAGTTCTATTTTATACCGGACGACAATCCCTTCCAGAGCCCTACGGGTGCTACCTTCGAGGAATATTATACGTTGGGCATCCGTAGTCCTCATAGGATGAGCAAGGACTCCCAGACAGGTGAACTTTATATCGGCGATGTAGGGGAGAGCACCCACGATGAGATCAACGTGGTCTCTGCCGGGAAGAACTATGGGTGGCCTATCTGGGAGGGCAACGACCCTCCACCAAACTACGACTGTGGTATTTCGATGCTTGACAATATGCCCCATGAAGGCCCCTTGACCGAATTTGACCGTACGGACGCCGTTTCCATTATCGGTGGACATGTATACAGGGGTACGGAGTTCACTGCTTTCAATGGCAAGTTCATAACTGCCGACTGGGGTACCCGGAAGATATTTTCGGTTGACATCGTCAGCGGGGATTACGAGACCCTGGGCACTTTGCCAGGAAGGCCCATTTCCTTCGGGGAGAACGCCAATGGTGACATCTTCTACCTGACCCAAGGGAACAACGTGCCACTTTACCGGTTCGTGGAGCCCGGCGTGACCAGCGGTATGCCACAGACCTTGACAGCTACGGGCGCCTTTACGGACTTACAGAACCTTATCGTTGCCGATGGATTCGTTCCCTACGAGATGATCGATCCCTTCTGGTCGGACGGGGCCTACAAGAAACGATGGTTGGCGGTACCTAATCCTATGGGTACCCCGCAACCTATCCAATATTCAGAGGACGGCACCTGGGTATTCCCTGTGGGTTCCGTACTAATAAAACATTTTGATTACCCCATTGTGGACGCCAATGGTATAAGTACGACCAAGAAGATAGAGACACGTTTTTCCATTAAAAACAGCAACGGCAACTGGACCTTCTTGTCCTACAACTGGAACCAGGCCGAGACGGAAGCTTTCTTGGTGGACATGAGTACGGGTCTGAGCGAGGCCCTTACGATAAACGAAACAACGAACGAGGAAATAACCTGGCGCTACCCGTCCACGAACGAATGTTTGAATTGCCACAACCCCGCCTCCCAGGGTACCTTGGGCCCCAGGACACGCTATTTGAACAGCGACTACGATTATTCTCAGCATGATCCCAATGGTGTATCGGCGAACCAATTGGTTACCTTGAGCCACTTGGGGATATTGGACCAGACGATAACGGACGCGGACACGGACAATTTCCTGACCCACACCTCGATCAACGACCCGAATGCCGGATTGGAGGAAAAGGCACGTTCCTACATGGACCTGAACTGTGCCTACTGCCACCAGCCCGCGAACGATCTGCGCCCGCAGTTCGACCTGAGGTTGATGAACAGCCTTGCGGAGACTGGCCTTTTGACCTCGAACGTCACGGAAATAGTATCGGCGATGCCATCGGACCAGAGGATAGTCTATGCAGGGGATGCGTCCAAGTCGCAGATCTACCATAGAACCAATAGCACCACGCCCGGGGTTATGATGCCCCCTTTGGCCAAGGGCCAAGTGGACGAGGAAGGTGTGGCATTGCTCGAAGCATGGATCAATCAGTTGAACGCTCCGCCAACAGCGGTTGCTACTTCAGATAGTACTATAGGTAATGCACCCTTATCCATTCAGTTTACCGGTAGTAATTCCACTGATGATCAAGGAGTTGTATCTTATGCTTGGGACTTTGGCGATGGAGGTACTTCTACAGCGGCAGATCCCTCATATATATATACAACCCCTGGGCAGTATACTGCTACATTAACGGTTACTGATGGGGACGGACAAATTGGGAGTGTATCCATTGACATGATCATTACCGGTGGCACTGTGGACAATACTGCAAACGCTTCCATAAATCTGGCACTTTTATCCGATGCTATAGTACAAGGAAGTGTAGAAGGTGGAAGGGGCGTACCTAAGGATATTTTGTTTGATCCAACCACTAATGACTATTTTCAAGCAACTCCATTTAATGAATATGGGGTGGCCTATCAAGAAAACCTTGGTACCGTTGGTATTCAAGACGCTTTTACTTGGAGGGTTGATTGGATTTCCTCTAAAATGGTAAACTATATAACTTTTGGAGGAGTTTTTCCAAATCAACCGCAGCCAAATACGTTATGGAGAATAAGTTATCGTTCTGGAAACACTTGGACAATATTGGAAGAAGGTCAAGGTGGATGGCTAGATAGTGGTATTTATGAATGGGGAGGGTCAACCGAGACTCCAATTCAAATAGATGGACTTCGCGTACAGATTTATAGTGACGGAACGAACGATTTGGTAAGTATTCATCTTCGAGGTAGGGGAGGTGTTTCCAATAGTACAGACGATAGTAATACAGAGCCTAAGGCAACTTTAATTCAGTATTTACCGGATAAAGGTGCCCCTACAAGCGATTTTACCTATACGGCAAATGATTTGGAGGTAACTTTCGACTCTTCCGGAAGTAGTGATTCAGATGGTACAATAGATTCATACAATTGGGATTTTGGTGATGGAAATACATCTACGGTTTCCAATCCAATACATAACTATGCCGCTCCGGGAACATATACGGTAATCCTAACAGTGACCGATAATGATGGACTTACAGATGATAGATCACAGGATATTACCGTGGATGGTATTCCGGCAATTCCAGTGGCCGTGGTGTCAAGTGATGTATCCTCCGGTTCGGCTCCTTTTAATGTTCAATTTAATGGTAGCAATTCTACGGATGATGTGGGTATTACATCGTATGCATGGGATTTTGGGGATGGTGGAAGCTCCACAGAAGCTGATCCGGCTTACATATATAATCTTCCAGGACAATATATTGCGACTTTAACGGTGACGGATGTTGATGGAAATTCAGATTCGACTTCAGTTATTATTATAGCTTCGGGAGGTAACGCAGATAATACTCCAAATGCAGGTATCAACCTGGCCTTGTTACCAGATGCCTATGTAAATGGTAATGCAATGGACGGTCGTGGTGCCCCTGAGGATATTCTATACGACCCTTCTATCGACAATTACTTTCAGCCTACTGATTTTAATGAATATGGAGTTGCTCGTAATGCAAATTTGGGAACCCCACCGGTTGGGGAAGGATTCAATTGGCAAGTGGATTGGATTACTCCCAAACTAGTTAATTACATCACCTTTGGTGGAGTATTTCCTAATCAGCCACAGCCTAATTCCTTATGGAGGATAAGCTATCGAGTAGGTAATGACTGGACTATTTTAGAAGAAGGACAGGGAGGATGGCTTAACAGTGGGATTTATGAATGGGGAAGCTCAACAGAAACCCCTATCGAAATCGATGGCTTACGAGTCCAGATGTACAGTGATGGAACCAATGATTTGGTTAGTATACATTTAAGGGGCCGAGGAGGTATTTCCAATAGACTTGATGACAGTATAACAGAGCCAAAAGCTACCTTGATACAATATCTACCGGATACAGGTGCGCCAGAGAGTGCCTTCTCCTATGTGGTAGACAATTTGAACGTATCATTTGACTCCTCTAATAGTTCTGATAACTTGGGAATAGAATCCTTTACCTGGGATTTTGGGGATGGCAATGGTTCTACTATGGCAAATCCTTCGCATACCTACGCAGAGGCCGGGGTGTACACTGTTTCTTTAACCGTTACCGATATTGACGGGTTAAGTGATACAACTTCTCAACAAGTAACTGTAACGGTGGACAATAGTCTTCCTGTTGCGTTGGCATCATCCAATGTTAATGTAGGATTAGCTCCTTTATCCATTCAATTTACAGGCAGTAATTCAACCGATGATATAGGGGTGGTTTCTTATGCCTGGGATTTTGGTGACGGTGGAACGGCAACTGGAGCAGACCCAAATTATTCCTATACGGTACCCGGAACTTATAATGCTATACTTACGGTTACGGACGGGGATGGGAATTGGGCCTCAGAAACCCTTACCATAGTAGTTTCCAGTGGCGTTGTGAATAACACACCAAACCCAGGATTAAACCTGGCCTTGGTTCCAGACGCTTTAGTGGGTGGTAATGTAGAAAATGGTCGTGGAACGCCCCAACATATTTTGTACGACCCCTCAAAAGACGATTATTTTATTAAAACCGATTTCAATGAGTATGGCGTACTAAGAAATGAAAGTTTAGGGACTCCGGGGATAGATGATGGATTCCGTTGGCAAGTGGATTGGGTAGACCGTAAACAAGTTAATTATATCACTTTTGGGGGCGTTTATCCTAATCAGCCTCAATCGAATTCATTGTGGCGTATCTCCTATAGAGTGGGCAATTCTTGGGTTACCTTGGAAGAAGGCCAGGGTGGATGGCTGAATTCGGGTATCTATGAATGGGGAGGTCCTACTCAGGTTCCTATTGAAATAGACGGACTTAGGGTACAGGTTTACAGTGATGGTATAAATGAATTGGTTAGTATTCACTTAAGAGGTCGTGGTGGCGTTTCCAATGTTGTCAACGATAGTGGTACGCAGCCCAAGGCCACACTGATCCAGTATTTGCCCGAAACAGGAGCACCTGAAAGTGTTTTTGATTATACCATCAACGATTTGGATGTTACTTTTGACTCTTCCAACAGTTCGGATGACATAGGAATCGTTTCTTATGCCTGGGATTTTGGTGATGGAAGCACCTCTACGGATGTAAATCCAGTGCATACGTATGCTACCTCGGGCACCTATACAGTTTATTTAATGGTAACGGATGGAGATGGTATCAGCGATACATCCTCAGCGGATATCTTTGTTGGAAATCCTGCAAACGAGGCTCCTATAGCGGTTATTGGGACAAGTTTGATTACCGGTGCAGCACCACTTTCTGAAAATTTCACGGGTAGTAATTCCACGGATGATGTAGGTATCGTTTCTTATGTTTGGGATTTTGGTGATGGTAGCACTTCTACGGAGCCTGACCCTACACACGTTTATCTAAGCCCAGGTACGTATCTGGCTACCCTAACGGTAACGGATGGAGAAGGCTTAACAGATCAAGCTTCGGTAACGATAATAGCAACAAGCGATGTGGCAACGAATGCTCCAAATGCAGGAATTAATTTGGGACTTGCCCAAGATGCTATTCTTAGTGGGTCTGTAACCAATGGAGGTAGAGGTACGCCGCAGGCAATTTTATATGACCCGGGTAGGGATGATTATTTTGTAAAAACTGCATACAATGAGTATGGTGTTGCAGTCAATCAAAATTTGGGTACACCCGGCCCAGAAGATGGGTTTCAATGGCAAGTAGATTGGGCATCGCGTAAATATGTAAATTACATAACCTTTGGTGGTGTTTATCCTAATCAACCCCAACCTAACTCTTTATGGAGAATTAGTTACAGGGTAGGAAATACGTGGACAATTCTTGACGAAGGTCAAGGGAGTTGGATTGATGCGGGTATTTATGAATGGGGAGGAAT
Organism: Maribacter cobaltidurans; assembly: GCF_002269385.1. NCBI lineage: Bacteria > Pseudomonadati > Bacteroidota > Flavobacteriia > Flavobacteriales > Flavobacteriaceae > Maribacter > Maribacter cobaltidurans. The sequence goes on along the minus strand of NZ_CP022957.1, from coordinate 152,663 downwards.
AGCCCAGACCCCAATTGAGATTGATGGTCTTCGTGTTCAGGTCTATAGCGATGGCACCAATGACTTAGTGAGTATTCATCTACGTGGACGTGGTGGTATTTCCAATAGTATTGATGACAGTGCTACACAAACAAAAGCTACTTTAATACAATACTTACCGGATGCCGGAGCTCCCGAAAGTGCATTTGATTATACCGTTACGGAATTGGAGGTTACTTTTGATAGTGCTGGAAGTTCGGACGATATGGGAATAGCCGGATACCTTTGGGATTTTGGTGATGGTAATACCTCAACAGAGGCAAATCCAATTTATGAATACTTTCAATCTGGTACGTATGACGTAAGTTTAACGGTAACCGATGCTGATGGCAAGGAGGATACGGTAACACAAAGTATTACCGTAAATGGAAATGGAAGGCCAACAGCTATTGCGGATTCAGACGTTGATGAAGGGTCGGCTCCCTTGTTAGTTCAGTTTACTGGCAGTGGTTCAACAGATGATGTAGGCATCGCTTCTTATGCATGGGACTTTGGTGATGGTGGGGCATCTACAGTTGCAGATCCTATATATGAATACACTAATGATGGCGTTTATATGGTCACACTTACGGTTTCAGATGCTGAAGGTCGCACGGATGAGACCAGTTTAACCATTACGGTTACACAAGGGAATGATGCTCCCGTTGCTTTTGCATCCTCCAATGTGTCCGGTGGAGCAGCTCCGTTATCGGTTCAATTTATGGGTAGCAACTCTACCGATGATAATGGAATAGCTTCGTATTCATGGGATTTCGGGGACGGGGGAACATCAACACAGGCCGACCCAATATATGAGTACCTGATTGAAGGTGTTTATACGGCTACCTTAACGGTCACCGATGCAGAAGGTCTAACCGATGAAGCTAGCCTTACCATTACGGTTACCCAAGGCAATGAAGCTCCGGTAGCGGTCATTTCTTCGGATGTTTCAACAGGGACAGCTCCCTTAACTGTACAATTTACCGGAAGTGATTCAACGGATGATGTAGGAATTGAATCTTATGAATGGGATTTTGGTGATGGTAACGGTACTTCTACGGATATAAATCCTACTTATACCTTTGATAGTGAAGGTACCTATGAGGTAACTCTTATAGTGACCGATGCCGCTGGAGCTTTAGACAGTGCAACTTTGACGATAACGGTAACCGTTGATAACGCTGCACCTATAGCTGTGGCAGCTGCAGATGTACTTTCTGGACCAGCTCCGTTCACCGTTCAGTTTTCTAGTAGCGGAACAACGGATGATACGGGAATCGCATCCTTTGCATGGGACTTTGGTGATGGAGGAACTTCAACGGAACCGAATCCAAGCTATGAGTTTACTACCGAAGGAACCTACACTGTAGTCTTGGTAGCAACGGACGATAATGGTGCTGTGGGTACTGCAGAGTTGGAAATTGTTGTGGAGGCCAATGAGACTTTAGAAGAAGAGGAATTGGAAATGATTGTATCCCCCAACCCATCATCGGATTTTGTGGAAGTAACCCTCAATGGTGCGGTGGCTCCTGAGGATATAGTAGGTTTTATGTTACATGACTCTGCTGGTAGGCTCATAAGACAATATCAACCTGCTGCATTACTGCAAGGAGCTGGGGTTTATCGTATAGATTTGGACATATTGCCCAATGAGATATATGTAGTTACGCTTGTCTTGAATAACCAGGATCCTATTTCCAAGCGAATCATTCTAAGGAGACAATAGAATAATCATTAATAGTTAAAAAAAAGCGGGATTACATCCCGCTTTTTTTAAATAAATAGTTCTGTATAGGTTTAGTTTTTAATCAATTAATCGAAGAACCACTTATTTCCAAGGAGAATGAATGTCACTTGGACTTGTATCTTTAATATGTTGTTTTTATCGAAAAATTATATCCTCCTCGTAAAAATTAACGTTATTTTACACACAAATTTTGTTTTTTTAATGATGGGTCGGTTTTAAGGAATTCTTAGAATCGCATTATTAATTCTTAAAGAAAGTACGATTTGAATACTACAATACGTAATATAAAAAACAACCCGAAGGTTAAAGTAGTCCTTACCGACCTTTTTGATACCCTGATCCACAGGAATGTCCACCCTTTATACGTTTTCAAAATTTGGGCAAAACTATTGATTAGGGAGTTAGGGTTGAATTTGGATATTGATACCCTTTACAAGATCCGAATGGACGTTCAAAACACGTTGGCAAAAGATTTAAAAACCGTAAAGGATGAAATTCCTTATAACCAGGTAGTCCAAGAGCTTTACGCAAGACTGAAAAATACGGGTCTTTTGGGTGAAATTTCTTTTGAAAAGTTTATGAGCTATTCTTTGGAGGCAGATTACAGGAGTGAAGCCTCCGTACAGTTTATGAACGACGATTTGATAGGTGGGCTCCAAGTGTTGCATGAAGAGGGTTATAAAATATTCATCATTTCGGACTTTCATTTGCCTAAATCGGTTATTCAAAGGTTACTTCAATGGCATAAAGTGGACCATCTGTTCAATGACATTTTTATGTCCTGTGATTTTGAAAAAAGTAAGGAGACAGGTACTTTATATCCTACGGTGATGCAACATATAGGAGTACATGGGGAGGAGTGTTCCATGATGGGGGACAACATGCGCAGTGATATCCAGCAAGCCCGTAAACAGAACATCAAAACCTTCTATTTGAAACATGCCAATCATAAATTTAGAAACAGAAAGAATTTATTTGGATCCGTTGAAAGTGACTTTATACGGAGCTGTAGGGATATAGAGAAAAATTGCAAACGTAGCGATCATCCTTTTAGTGAATATATACTACACTTCTACTTTTTTACGGAAAGACTGTATTCCGAAGCTAGGCAAAAAGAGATAAAGAATCTATTCTTCTTGGCGCGTGAGGGACTCTATTTAAAGCAATTGTTTGATACCTACCAGCACTTGAACGGTTTTGAGGAGACCGATTATATTCGTACCCATTACTTTAAGGCATCACGGCATTCCGCCAAACAGGTTTCCCTAAGACCTATAGCCGAGGAGCCTTTTATGCCGGTTAAAAAGAATTATGACCATAGGTCTACCCAACAATTTTTAAGCGATTTTAATCTTAAGGAATTTGAAATTTTAGCTATTGCGGAGGAAATTGGAGTAGATAAGGACAAGGTTATCGAAAATTTCAGTGCTTCGGATGTCCTTAAAAAACTTAGAACCAACGAAACTTTTAAAATACGTTATGAGCAGCATCGACAGGAGCAGAAAAATGCTTTTGATGCCTATTTGAAATCCTTTGGAGTTGATTTTGACAAAGAGGGCATGGTGGTTGTTGATGTAGGTTGGGGCGGGACTATGCAAGAGGGTATTCATGATTATATGGGTGGCCAGGTGGCCGTAACAGGTTACTATATTGGCTTACGTGAGATCTATAACATTCAGGAGAGAACAAAACGATTTGGTTTAAATTTTTCGGTTTATCCCGAAAAAGGATATTCAGACCATATCCTGCAGGCCAATGGCCAATTGTACGAACAGTTGCTGGCCGCCCCGCACGGTAGCACATTAGGTTATTCCAAGAATCCAGATATGCCCACCATAGAATATCATGAGCCTAATGAAAAAAAAGTTTTTGATGAGTTTATCGCACCCATACAGGAGTTTATGGATGACCAATTTATCCTTTTAAACAATAAACTTTCTTCGGTGGTGTACGACCAGGATATGGCTCAAAAATATTTAACAGATTTGGCACTGCGGTTGGGGTTATTTACGAATAAGAAAAAGTTGAAATTTATTCAGCTCATATCCCAAGGATTCTACCAAAATATTGGCAGTAATAAAGTGGGGATAAAATACGATGCCGGTCAATTATCTATGTCCAAAAAGCAATTGTTAAAACAATTTTTATGGAGTCCAGAGAAAACCTTTAGGTATCTCGTTAAGGTTAAACCCCATTTGTACAATAAGAAGTTGGAATGGTTGGGATGGACGGTTCGTTCTACGTACTACTATATAAAAGCAAATAAGTGGTTTAAAAGGAAGTTTTTCAGTAAGGATTTAATTTCTTAGTTAATTTTGTTTTAACATTCCTTCATACTAGTCATTCCGGACCTGTTCCGTCATTTCATACTTGATTCCTTATATTTCGATGATGTAGCCCTACCCTGTAGCCTACAGAGGTAATCAATACATTGTTCATATTACTGGATAGTAGGGGTTGAACTTAAATATAAAACATAAAAGGAAATTATACGCGCAGTGTCCAAGGGATGTAGCATAGGTAGATTGAAATTTAATTTTTTGGGGCGATTTGTTAAATCAAGACCAAAAATACAATTTCTTGGTACAATTTCAACCCATCATTTGTTTTCTTTCAATATCCAAGTCGGGCATATAGGAACTTTGGTCCAGTTCAACATCGGAGGTTTTAAAAATTTTAAAAATGGTTTTGTAGAAAATAAAAAGGTCTTGGGAAAAGCTCATGTTTTGGACATATTGAATATCCTTTTTAAACTTTTCATCCCAGGTCATATAGTTTCGTCCAGAAATTTGTGCAAGACCTGTAATACCAGGTCTTACGGTAAAACGAATCCGCTCTTCTTGCTTGTAATACGGTAAATACTTCACCAATAAGGGCCGTGGTCCAATGAGGCTCATATCTCCCTTTAATACATTAATCAATTGGGGCAACTCATCAATGGATGTCTTTCGTATAAATATGCCCAGTGGCGTTAGACGTTCGGTATCGGGCAATAAATTTCCAGAAGCATCCTTTTTGTTGTTCATGGTCTTAAATTTCAAGACATGAAAAATTTCTTCTTTTTTTCCGGGTCTCTGCTGTGTAAAGAATGGTGTACCCTTAAAATCCCAGAATAAAAAAAGAGCCACAACCAGTAAAATGGGGGATAGGATGATTAGCCCAAGTAAGGATAACACAATATCAAAAAGACGCTTAACGTAAGGGTACATGGGAGAAAAAGTTAAAAATTTTGATTTAAAGTTTTGAAATAGTCCGGTTTAAGGTTTGTGCAAATTGCTCATTTATTCGGGTTTTATCCTACGTATTTTCCATCAATTTTATTGAGTTACAGGTGTTACGAATAAAAATGTCTTAGTGATTCGTAATTTTCAAAGTCAAGGTGACTAAAACTTATTTATTAATTCCACAGAAATCTAAAGTTTTTTTGTTTTTTGCAAACTTTAATGATTTGAATTCTTTATGAGCTACTAGAAACACAACAATGTCTGCTTTTTTATATGCTTCTTTATAATCTGTTATTTTGAAAACATTATGTTCTTTAATGTTTGGTTCAACGATATAGTACTCTTCATTATTTGAATTTTGTAATATTCTTTGAACGATATATTTGGCTGGGGATTCCCTTAAATCGTCGATATCAGGTTTAAATGCAAGACCCATTAAAGCAATTTTAGGCTTATGCCCATATTTTAGCTCAAATTCCAATTTGGCATTTTGTACTTTTTCGGCACACCAAAAAGACTTATAATTGTTTACCTCTCTAGCTGTTCCTATTATTTTGGACTCCATTGGATAATCCGATACTATAAAATAAGGGTCAACAGCTATACAATGTCCTCCTACACCGCAACCGGGGCGCAGTATATTCACTCTAGGGTGTTTATTGGCAAGGCTGATGAGTTCCCAAACATCTATGTCTGCTTTGTCACAAATGAGTGATAACTCATTGGCGAATGCAATTTGAACATCTCTTGAAGAATTTTCTACCAGTTTACACATCTCTGCCGTACGGGCGTTGGTTTTATGCAGATTACCTTTTACATATTTGGCATAGAAGGATACGGCCTTTTCAGTAGACATTTCATCAACACCTCCTATTACACGGTCATTATGAACTAATTCATACATAACATTGCCCGGCAATACACGTTCTGGACAATACGCAATATGTAGTTTGTTTTTTAACTCTGGTCTACGGTCATAAATGAGTTCCATCATTTTTTCTGTAGTTCCAACAGGGGAAGTAGATTCAATAATATATAAATCTCCCTTTTTTAATAGAGGTATGATTGCCTCTGTGGCGGATTGAACAAAAGAAATGTCGGGTTCATTTTTTGCTTTAAAGGGTGTAGGTACAACTATTAAATAGGTGTTAGCAACTGTTGGTTTTAGCGAAGCACTTAAATAACCGTTTTCTACGGCCTTTTTAACGGTTTTGTCCAAGGAGGGCTCAACAATATGTATATTGCCTTTGTTGATAGTATCTACTACATGAGGATTTATGTCTACACCTAGTACTTTGGTTTTGCCTTCGGCAATCAGTGCAGCAGTAGGTAGTCCTATATACCCAAGGCCAATCATTATAACTTCTGGATTGTTCATTAATTAAGATTTTTTATGAATTCTACAATTCTTTTAGAAGAATTACCATCACCGTAAGGATTGTGTAATTTACTCATAGATTGATATCTTTCTTCATTTTGTAATAAGTTACTTGTTTCATTTACAATGGTTTCCGTTTCTGTGCCAACCAGTATCACTGTACCTGCTTTTACTGCTTCTGGCCTTTCGGTTGTATCCCTCATTACTAGTACGGGTTTTCCTAAACTGGGCGCCTCTTCCTGTACGCCACCACTATCCGTAATAACAAGTTTACATTGATTCATCAACCAAACAAATGCGGGATATGCTAAAGGGGAAATTAGCTTAATATTCTCTTTGTCGCCTAATATATCATAAACTGGTTTTTGAACATTAGGATTTAAATGAACTGGATATATTATTTGGATATCGTCAAATTTTTCACCTATCTGCTTAAGTGCATTACAAATATTAATAAATCCTTGACCATGATTTTCTCTTCTATGTCCAGTGACTAGGATAATCCTTTTAGAAAAATCCAAACTAGATTTTAAGGTTTCAATTTCAGAATCTCGTTTTGTTTCCAAAATAGAAACACTTTGCATTAGCGCATCGATAACAGTATTTCCTGTAATTAAAATATTTTTTAAATTAATCCCTTCAGCCAATAAATTATCTTGTGAGGTATGAGTAGGTGCAAAGTGGTAATCTGCAATATGGCCAGTAATAGTACGATTAATTTCTTCAGGGAAGGGAGATAGTTTGTTAAACGTTCTTAAACCAGCTTCAACATGACAAACTTTCGCCCCTGAATAAAAAGCAGCTATACTTGATCCCATGGTCGTTGTAGTATCTCCATGCACATAAACATAATCTGGCTTGAATTCTTCTAATATGGGCTGTAAGCCTGTTATTATATCAGCCGTAAGACTATATAAATTTTGTCCAGGTTTCATTAAATTTAAGTCGTAGTCTGGTTTTATATTAAAAAATTCCAGTACTTGATCTAACATCTCCCTATGCTGTGCGGTAACACAAACCTTGGTTTCAAAATTAAGGTTGTTATAAAATTCTTTCACCAACGGTGCCATTTTTATGGCTTCTGGTCTTGTTCCAAATATGATTAGATTTTTTTTAAGCATTTATATATAGAAATTGGAATATTGTTGAGAGATATTTTAATTTTTTTTCGCTAGATTGATTATTTCACTTAGATATTGCTGGGCGAGTTCGGTTCGATCGAAACGGGATTTTGCATATTTATACCCATTTTCACCTTGTTCTTTTATATTATATTCCCCTTTTATGAATTTGCGAACTTTTTCAGCAATATCGTCTGAATTTTCTGGCTCTACATATACACCGCAGTTTGCATCTTCAATGAGTTGTCTCGAAATACCGTCTATAGCCAGTAATATAGGTTTCTTACAAGACATATAATCAAAGGTTTTATTGGAATAAATTGTTTTGAAAGTATCCACTTTTTTAAGCACGGAGGCTCCAACATCGGAAGCTAGAATATATTTAAATGCGGTTTCTTTATCTACAAAACCAACAAATCGAATGTTTTTTAACCCACGAGAATCCGTCTCTCTTATTAAATCCGGTTTGGTCATTCCATCTCCTATTAGTTGAAATAAAACATTGGTGTTTTGTAATTTTTCAGCGGCTTCGATTATCTGAATTAAGTGATTGGCGATTCCATGAGCTCCAATATAAGTTATAACAAATTTATCTTGGATACCTTCCGATTTTCTAAATTTTTCAGGATCAAAATCTTTGGCCACTTTTTCTGCTAGAGAGAAATCTGCAGCATTCGGTATGTATATAATTTTCTCCTCAGGAATTCCTTTTTTTATCAGTTTTTCTTTAAATGCTGGTGTTAGAACGTTTATTAATTTGGCTTTCTTATATATTGATTTTTCAAACCAAAAAGAAAATTTAATCAATAGTGGATTACTTATCACACCTGTATCTATTGCAGATTCAGGCCATAAATCTCTTACTTCAAATATTAGAGGTATTCTTTTGAATGTAGAAAGTATATATGCAGTAATTCCCAAGAACAAGGGCGGGGATGTAACGATTATAACATCATATTTGCCTTTAAGCTTAAATAATCCGACCCAAGTACTTTTCAAGACGAAAGAAAAATAAGCTATTATCCTACGTTTAAAATTTTGATTGGAATCTTTGGGAAGTCTACATCTATGAACATCTGTGTTTTTGTAAAAATCATTTTCGTGATAAAAGTTTTTTCCTTGGTACTTATCAATATCGTCTTGGTTTAATTCATGCATGCCGGCAATTACGGTAACGGTGTGTCCTTTATCCGCCCAAATTTTCGTCATTTCATTAAAACGGGCTCCTCCACCTTGATTTTTACCTAAAAAATATTGGTGCACTAAAAGAATTTTCATTGTAATAATTTTGTTCTTATCATAACTGATTTAATTTCAAAATCGTATGAATTGATTGTTTTTATTTGAATATTTGGATTGTAAGTTGCAAAAGGGGTCAGGATAATTTAAAATGTAATTTAAAGTAGGATACCTAAATTATCCATTTTTTGATCCATTATATAATTCAAAATATAATTGAGCAATATTGTTCCATGAGAAATTATTAAAATTGATTTTATTCAATTCATATTGATCATAACTTTCGACAATTTCATTCAGGCCTTCTGCAATGGACTTCACCGAAAATGGGTTAGTTGATTTCCCAATATTTTCCTTAAAAGTTCCATCTATACCTTGATTTTTAGTGTATAATATGGGAAGTCCTTGAGAAAGTGCTTCCAAATACACCAAACCAAAAGTTTCAACTTTTGAGGTCATAGCAAAAATATGGTTTGACCGATAAATTTCCATTAATTGGCTTTTATCATAAATGGGACCCAAGAACTTTATGCTATCACCATACTTTTCAGAATATTCAATTATTTTTTTTTCTTGGATTCCACCAGAACCAATTAAGGTAAGTTGTAAGTTTTTATTACTAGGATTTAAACTTAAAAAGGCCTTGATTAATGATATTACATTTTTGTTATAATCAAATTTACCAATGTAGAGAATTTTGTGAGGTCTTAATTTTTTTTGTGGATTTATATTACTGACCCATATATCATCAATTCCATTTGGTAGCACTTTACTTTTTTTCTTTAGACAGTATTTTTCTTCTATTTTTAAAATAAACGGATGAGCAAAAAAGTTTCTTTCAATAGAGTTACTTACAAAAACCAGTTTAGAAGCATTTACAAGTATTTCCTTGGCAAGCGGGTATAAATCAAATCTGTATCTTAAAAATAAATCAATATCTGTACTCCTTATGGCTACTATAAATGGGGTGCCGTATTTTTTATAAATTTTGAGTGCAATTGCTCCATCACTAAATAATGTCGTTGCATGAACCAGTTCAAGATGATTCGGATTTGTCTTTGAAATTAAATCTGTAAATAAAAAGTTAATTTTTTTTGAAAAAAAAAACTTATGAAACCATTTTAGGGGTTCTGAGGTAATTAAAGTATTGCCCCATCTCTGTTTAAAGGTTTGAATTTTCTCAAATGTATGTTTTCTTTGAGGATAATAAATATGTTGTATTACATTTTTACCCTTTAATGAAAGATAAAGGTTTTCATGAACCTTACTACCCACAAAATCGTTACAAATATGTAAACACTTCATATTAATACGTGATATGATTATGGCTCAAATTTAGGCTTATTGGATTTACGAAAAAAGAATATAACACAATGATAACTTTGATTTCGTAAACACTTTTATACTTAGGTACTTAAATAATTGAAATATTCAATTTAAACTATTTTTTATTTTACGTGCTGTAGAATAATTCTATTAGTTTTTTATAGTTTTTATTCGCATTGTAATCCAGTTCCCAAGTTTCTCTAGCCTTACTTCTTTTTTGAATATAATTGGACGTTTTTATTTTATAAATAAACTTTACAATTTCTTTGCTATCAAATTCTTTTGGTACAATCTTGCCATTTTTGTTATTTACAATTTCAGCAGTAGCACCAACATCTGTGGCAAAGCATGGGATTCCAAATGAGAGAGCCTCCATTATACTTACTGGAACTCCTTCCGTTGTACTAACATTTATAAAAGCATCGACACTATTTTTTTTATAAAAATTTAAGACTGTTTGGTTTAGAACTCTACCTTTAAAGATGGGTGTAATATTACTACTTAACTTTTTGGCTTTAATTTTAATCTCCTTTAACAATGGACCATCCCCAAAATGTACCCATTCAACATTGATATCTTTAATCTGATCTAGAGCCTCTAATATTAAATGGACTCTTTTCAGGGGTATGACGTTAGAACAGGACACAATACAAATGGTACTTTTTTTTTCATTAATAGGCCCCAACCCATAGTCATAAGTACCTAGGCGATTAACTACCACGTTTATTCCTTTATTGTATTTAATAATAGTTTCGCGAACTTTTTCTGAAATAGCAAGATAAGTAGCGTTACTCTTAAATAATTTATTAAAAAGCGGAATATAACCCCGGTTTCGCTCGAAATTTATTTCACCGCCATGAATACGAATAAAGGTATTTGGATGATTGAATCTTGAGGCATAAATGCTTTTTGACCCTCCCCAATAAAAATAGAGAATATCGTTAGGTTTAATATTATTCTTAATGAACTTAAAATGTTTAGACTTATAAAATGCACGGTCTATAAGAAATGAAAAAAACCACCTTTTAAGTTTTGAACCATAATGCCCCTTATCAGATTTAAAAAGATTGACCAAATCAAAAATATGATTTTTTGAAGGCGAACGTTTGAATAAAAATTTAAGTATTCTTTTATAGTGTTTCTTATCTAACGAAGCACTTTTATAAACTACATTAGGAGGGACTTCTCGAACAAAAAAGTCCTTAGAAGGATAATTTAATGGGAACAGATATATTTTATTAAAATAAGGAGCAAGGAAAACCACCTCGTTTTCTAAAAAAGTTTCTGTTTTTCCATACGGGTAATTTGTATTTATAATATATAGGTCTTTTTTCTTATTTTTCATTAATCATTTTCTTTTGCGAATAAGTTTAGCCGGATTTCCTCCATATATTCCATAATCCTCCAAATCTTTTGTGACAACACTTCCCGCCGCAATAATGACACCATCTCCTATTTTTTTTCCTGGGGTTATAATGACTCTGCCACCAATCCAAACATCGTTTCCAATTATAGTTTGTCTTTGAGGTTCATGTCCCTGAAAACACATAGGTGTATTCACATCAGAGAAATCATGATTCGCATGGTAGATAATACAATCCGGTCCCATCATGACGTAATTTCCAATAATTGTATTGTCGGGTATTGCTGCATTAATGCCTATTCCTGAATAATTTCCGATTACAATGTTCTCCCCGCGTCCAAAACGAGCTCCTTTTTCAATATTTATATGGTCTCCACATTTGGCAAACATTTTCCGAGCACAAAAGTTTCGTAAAAATTTACCAAAAGGTCCAATGACAAAAAATGTTGATTTTGGTAAATGAATAGCAACTGCTTTATAGAAAAAAAAGGCAATTTGTTTCATATGCAATCAGGGTCTTATTTATTTTCTTGATCTTGTTTAGTTTAAGACTTGCTTATTGAACTTAGAAATTTTATAATTTTAGTTCGTATCTCTAGATATATCTCTTGTTTCAAAATTTCATTAATTAAAATAAAAACTAATAGTCCTGATACGACTTGTAATAATAGCATATAAAAAAGAGAAATCTTTAAAAGACTAATTGAAAATATAACTAAAAATGTTAAAGTTGCGATTAAGATTGCAGGTATAGTATCTTTAAGCTGTTCCAAATATGAATAGTTAATGATTTTTTTAGTATAAAAACTATTTATGAATAATTCGACTATTGAAAAAAACACAAGTCCATATAACATTGCCTCTATACTGATAAATGCACTAATTACTATAAGAGGAATTAGAATAATTTTTTTTATGACCTCCAATTTGAGCTGTAAATTGGAGTAACCTTTTATCAACAAGAGGTTCAAGTGTAATATATGTAATGGGTAAAGCATACCTGATACACAAAGAATTTGTAAATAATAGATTGAGGTCTCCCATTTATTACCAATAAGAAGAAGAATTAAAGGTTTAGCCAATCCCGCAATACTGAGCATTACCGGAAAATTTATAAAAACACTAAATTTCAAAAATTTAATAAATCCTGATTTTAATTTTCCTTTGTCATTCTGAAAGGTTGATAATATTGGAAAACTAATTTTTCCAATCGATCTGGTAATATTTCCGGAAATTGGACCTTGAAATTGTTCAGCCCGAGTGTAATAACCTAAAGAGGAAGGCGAAAAAAACTTACCGATAATTACATAATAAATATTTTTGTAAATCGTGTTTATTAATCCTGATAATAATACTTTATAACCATAATCAAAAAGATTTAGAAAACTTTGTTTTGAAAACTGAAATCCTGGCCACCATTGATTATAGTACCATAGTAATATTGCGTTTATTAAAGGTTTTAATATAATTAAAGACAATAGGCTCCACACACCATAGTTATTATAGGCCAAAAAGATGGCAACTACACCACTTAAAATTGAAGATACAACCGAAATGAGTGCTAAAAGTTTAAAATTCAAATCTCTAGTTAAAATGGTACGGTGAATAATGGTGAATGCATTTATAATCATAATCAATCCGGCATACTTAAATATTCTTGATAGTATGGGGATTTCAAAAAAGTGGGCTAGATAATCGGAAGTGAAGAATAGTAAAAAATATAGCGCAACACCTAAAATAAGATTGGTATAAAAAACTGTATTGAAGTCAACATTATTAGCATCCAATTTTCTAAGTAGAGCAGTTCCTAAACCACCTTCTATAATGGAATTTGAAACTGCTAAAAAAGCAGTAATAATTCCAATAATCCCAAAATCTTCTGGCGTTAGAATTCTTGCCAAGATCACACCAACTATAAACACTACACCTTGACTAAAGAGCATTTCAAAAAAAGTCCAACTAAATCCATTTACCGCTTTTACCTTTAATGACATTCTTTATTCTAATTGATGTTTAATCCTTTTCTATTAAAATATGTAGTGCATCTTTTTTGAAGACTTATTATCAGAAAAAAGTACATCATAGAAAATGGAAATTTATAAAATACATAGGCATTATTATAAAGCAAAAAGATTATAAAAAAAGTCAGATAAAATTTAAAAAAAGGGTTTTCAGGGTCATTTCGATAATTGCGAAAACTTTGAAGGGTTGGGATTAAATAGAGAATTAAAAGTAAAATACCACCCACAATACCTTGCTCTGCTAATATTTCGGTATAGGAATTATGGGTAAACAGCCCATACTTACTGTACAAGGGAAATTGTCCGAGGCCTACTCCAATGATTGGGTTTTCACTAAACACTTCTAATCCTTCCTTTACTAGTAATTCCCGAGGGTCCTTTTTAGTGTCTGTTTGCGATACTCTTTGTTGAATTCTTGATCCCTGATAAATATTAATAAATTGTAGTGCAAATAAAACTAAAGCTAAACCAATTAAAAATTTCCGTCCTAGGCTTTTTAGTTTTGATAGTTTCTTGGGTTTATTAATAAAAAGCCAGAAGCTTAGATTAATTAGGATTACCAATAATAATCCCGCTCTTGATTGGGTGGTAAAAGTAATCACCATAAATAGAATTGGGAGCGTTATTAGCAAGGTAAGAAGAAATTTACTACCTTTTTTAAGGTATAGATAAATTAAAGAGAAATTTGCAAAGACACAATAGTAAGAATAGGCGTTGGCATTCAGCATAAAACGATCTCTGAAGTCCACGGCCGAAGCAAAATTCAATCCAATATTCCCATTCTTAATCATTATGGAAAATAGAACCAATACTGAAGAAATATACCCTATATGAAAGTAAGTGCTATAATTTGTGTTTTTGGTAAAGCCAAGTGCGATGTAGGCCGAAACTATGGCTCCAAAAAAGGAACTTAGGGATCTACTATATTCATCATAACCTAAATAATAAAAAACTGTGGTGAAGGACAAAAAGAAAATTAATAAAAAAACTAAAAACTCCCTTTTATTAGCGGTTATATCCTTTACATCGTAAAAAAAAGCGATTAAAGCCAACGATGGCAGAAGCCCCATGGTTACCAACTGCTGTAATTTAAAATACGGCCCTAAGGCAATAAGGAATAATATTGTTAAGATTATTATAAACCCGATTAAGGTGTTAGGTTTAGTCGCCTGACTCATTTCTGAATAAATAAATTTAAAATTGTTAAGCTAAAAATTAACAATGCTACAATTTTAATTATCACAATCATAAAATAACGTTATTATAAAAAAATTATTTCCAAAGTATAAGCACTTAATAGTTGTTAACCGAAAATAGATACCTTTTTATAAATGAAATCTACTACTCTCATTTGGATTTTATGCGAGCATGTAAAGTTCATCCAATACTTTGTAAAGTTAGATGATAATCGGATAATCTAAATAATTAATCGATAGTATCCATAAAAAATGTAATAAAAAAAGCCCAAGTTAAATTGGACTTTTTCAATACATTTTAATTTTTATTTTAATATTCAGGATAAAATAATTTTTGCTCAAGAAAAGCCTGATTATAAGCCATATTTGCTAGGCGAATTTTTTGATAGTAAAAATAGGGGGGTAAAAGCTCTGCATTTTCTAGCTTGTTTTGCAATTCTTGCGAGAATCTACCTAATTGCACCCATCCTTGATCCCATAAGGCGGATCCGGAACCACTGCCATCTATGTAGTAGGTGGATTCATCCCAACTATTAGACACAAAAATTAATTCATCAAAGGTGTTAATTAGGGCATCCATATCATCCAAGGTCCAATAATCGTTCATTTCAGCCCCTAAAACCATAAGCTCAACTTCGGCGTTGGCATGACTTATATCATTTGATCCGGTCATAACACCCCATGCTCCATTCCATACATAGCCTTTCTTTCCGGAAAGATTTACTTCCCTTAACTGTTTTCTCATCGATTCGCCTTTGAATTCACCCTCTAAAAAACCAGAGCTCCATCCAATGTAATATTTCCTGTATTTTTCGTCGCCAGTTATTTTATTCAGAAACCACGCTATTTGGGCCCAGTGGCTAGCCATGTGTGTTCTACTTCTATAAATATGCCCCAGGCCTCTATCAATCCATTTATTCCAAATATTTGTTTGAAACCAAGATAACATATTTTCAAAATTTTCTTGATTATTATTCCTTTCCAAATAGGAAGGGCTTTTTGATAAAACATATAACATTCTGGCAACGGTACGCATAGCCCGAGATTCATTGAGCGATATTTCTCCAGTATTCTCTTGACACTGTTTTGTAACTCCGTCACCATCACAAATCCATGTTAAATATGAATCATTGAAAGATTGTGTGTAATTGGAGTTGTAAACATTTTTTGCCACTATTGCATTATCCATTCTGTTCTTAAAAAGCTTCATTGCAAAATCCATATAAGAATCTTCACCAGTGACTTGAAACATATAGACATAAGGTGATACATCCAAATAATACAAGTCCCCTAAGTTATTAGATAGGGATAAAGACAGCTGATATTGATCATCCAAGACCTGTTCATCAAATAATTTTTTCCACTTTTGGACCTTTGCACTTATACTTGTAGGCGTTCTGTGAACGTCATCATTGCTGACTGTAACTGTCCCTTCTTCCTCTGTGGTTGTACCATCTTCCTGTACTTCTTCTGCGGTATAGGTAAAAGTATCCGTAAACTCCTGCGTTTCCGTTACTTCTGTTTTGGGGCTATAAGTTAAGGTATTGTCGGAATTGATGACCACATTCCCATTTTCAGGGAGTGAGGTTTCGGTGATGGTTACGCCTTGCGGATTGTTGAACCTGTCATTATTTAGTACATCTAGGATAATGCTGTTTGAATTGGTAACGTAAAATTGGTCATTCACCACATATTTTTGGAGGGCAAGGCTTTTCTCATTATTGATAACGTAATCGGAAAGTAGGTCGGCATCTTTACTGCAGGATTGAAAGATAAAAAGTAAACATAGAATTGCAGCCATGCGTGTAGGGTTTTGTAGGTATCGCATCATGGGTAAAATTAATTAATCAAGATTTAGGGATTTAAGAATACTTTTATTATTTAAACTAACGATGAAATAACGGTTTTATTCGATGAATTGTTATTAAACATCTTCAATATTACGAGTATGGATTACTTTTTGGATCAAAAAAAAAATGGTTTTCGATAAAAAGTAGTTTTTTTTAACATTTATTTCGGAAATAAAAGAATATTCGAAATAGCCAAAACCGATTTTAAAATTACTCAGGTATAGCCAGAATTAATTTTCACTTGGCAGATGTACTTTTTTTAAGACTTACTGTATGTTTCAAAGAAAAACGAGCTATTATTTTTAATGGATAATAGCTCGTTTTTTAATAAGATGTGTATTTAAAAAGGTGATATGAAATTTTCTATGTCATATTAAAAATTGAAGAATATGGTGCTCGATAGGCAGGAAAAAAAGTTACTTCTTTAATATCAACTTCCGAATGCCCATCCAAATGTTTTTGGCATAAATCATTGTAAACCTTGTCATTCACAATGTATTTCCAAAGTTTAAAATCCTTAAATGCTTTGGAAAACCCACTTTTAAAACGAAATAAGGAGTCCTCATTGCTTCCGCCCCGTCCACCACCAAGATTCATGAACTCATACCCTTCTTCGGAGGCTATAAGTCGCATCTCATCGATTATGAGTTTAATAGGGTTAAGCTCAAAAAAGTCCTCATGAAGTCCAGATAAATGATATTGTACCATATTATCCTTTTTAACAAAAATCGCCCCTGCAATTATTTGTTGGCTTTCGTTGTCCCTGCAGACCATTAAACAGGGGGTATAATCTTTACTGGCCATGAGGGCATCAAAATAGGGCTTATCAAAGAAATAACTCTCTGTGGCGTCAACCCGTTTCATGTTTTCGTGATAAAGATGGATAAAGGCATCCAATTCTTCCTCAGTGGTCCCCATGGATACCGTACATACTTTACGAGCTTTATTTAAATAAGTTTTCAACCGGCGATTAAAACCAGCCCGCTGCACATCTATTGGTAAGGATAAATCCAAATAAACAACCATGCCCTGATCCGATATACTTCCCAATCCTTGCAATAGTTCATCTTGATACTCCATAAAGGGATGTAACCTCGAGAAAACAGAAACAATCTGGTTGTCCTCAAAAAAATTGTGAAGGGTTTTCTGAAACGATTCCCGATCAAAGTCTTTAGCAGATATGTTGGTCAAAACGCCCGCATACCCATAAACAGATATCGCATCTTTATACGCTGTGCCTTCTATATTTCTTAAAAGTAAGGGTAGGAGCAGTACTCCTTCCTCCGTAGAATACTTTATAAGGATGGGCTCCTCTTCTTGGTTTTTGGAAAAATGATGGTAATCGTAGGAAAAATAAAAATCTGTATGTTCGATGGTGTTCAATGCCCCGACCCAATCTTCTTTATCCTTTAGTATTTCAATCATATCGATTTTTAAAATTTTGATATTTTTTTTAAAATCCAACTACCAAATAAGGTTTATAAGGGTTTATTTAGATTCCAAACATGGCCGCAGTGGGTTTAAGACCTGCATAGGCCATACCGGCTTGGTTCATCCAATGCGGTTGTACGATGCCATGTTGAAGTACACCATGAATGTCACGATGTATACGTTCCATCCTAAATTTGGTATATAAAGAGGATGTTCCCGCAACGGCGAATAATTCAGTAATCATTGCCCTGGAAGCGGAGGCCGCTTCACAGGATGCCGACCAGATATCTGCCAAAAGTTCATCGGAAAAAGACTCACCATTTACAGATGCCTTCCAAAGCGCATCTACCGCACGGTGTAATTCTGCCCTATGAGATTTCAAAATGGTATTTCCCTTTGCCAAGGCGGCCTGCACCGCTGGTCTATCCCTTAAATCTGGATTCTTGCCAGGAGTTACACGTTCAAGGCACATTTGAGTAAGTTCGTCCAGTGCACCGCGTAATAGGCCTAGGGACATAGCGCCGTTCCCAGAAGCATTGATACATCCAATAGGTAATCTACTATATGGTGTTTTTAAAGGTACATCATCTTCAAAACCAACGGCTAAATTTTCCGGCACAAAGGTTTCTTCCACTTCAATATCATGACTACCGGTTCCCCTCAATCCACCTACACTCCAGGTGTCTATAATCTTTACCTGTTTTTTAGGTAGAAAAACGAGTTTTAAGACCGCACCGGGACCTAGGGTTGCCGGATTTTCATCCGAGGTAACCAAACAACGCAAAACAAACCAATCTGCTAATTCGCATCCGGATACCAAAGTCCAACGTCCAGAAACCATATAGCCCCCTGCCACTTTTTTGGCAAATCCTTCCGGTCTGGTAGAATTGGCATAGACATGCATAGGGTCGCCATATACCTTTTTCATGTCCTCCTTATTCAAATATCTACCAAAAGTACAGGCCAAATGATTATTCCAAGTGATCCAAGCCACCGATGCTTCAGCACTGCTTAAGAGCTCATATACATTTAATGTTTCTACCGGATTGTCTTCGATACCACCCAAGAATTTAGGAAGGGCCATTCGAAAAAGTCCCTGCTCGGCCAGTTTTTCAACAATAGGGCTAGCAAGCTTTCTGGATTTTTCGGTTTCTTCCCTAAGATCTAGGGCAATTGGATATACCTTTTCTGCGGCTGCTAAGGGTTTGGTTGAGGTTCTAGGTAAGGTGGAAGTGTTGTTCATTTTTGAAGTATAATTTTTTATTAATGCGAATACTTTTAGAAATACGAATTAAAGTTATAAAAACAATATTTTTTTATTAAGCATTTACCGAATTTCAATTGTTAAAGATAAAACCATAACGGCCTATGATAGCTAATATTGGTTTAAATGTCAGAAAAACTTGATAAAATGGTTTCAATGAATTGTTATTATTCAAATTCAAAAAAGATTCTACTAAAGCCTTCCATCTACTTTTTGTGATAGAACGCCTTTTACGTCATAAACAACCCCATTTTCTTTGACAACCTCCTTAAAATCTATTTCTAAAAACACTTTATGTGCCACAGTAAGAACCACCGCATCAAATTTTTGTTGGGGCATTGTATTATAAATTTCCATACCATATTCGTGGACCACTTCCTCCGGTGAAGCCCATGGATCAAAAACGGATACTTCCGTACCATAGCTTTTCAAATTGTTGATTACATCTACCGCCTTGGTATTGCGAACATCAGGACAATTCTCTTTGAAAGTAATCCCTAAAACCAATATCTTACTTTGCTTGATGCGTATATCTTTTTGTACCATTAGTTTTATGATTTCGGAAGCAACATATTTCCCCATGGTATCGTTCATACGACGGCCCGCCAAAATGATTTCTGGATGGTAGCCATACTCTTGGGCCTTTTGGGCCAAGTAATAAGGGTCTACACCGATACAGTGGCCACCGACCAATCCAGGTTTAAAGGGTAAAAAGTTCCATTTAGTCCCTGCAGCTTCTAATACTTGCTGGGTGTCAATGCCCATGAGGTTAAAAATTTTGGCCAATTCATTAACAAATGCAATGTTAATGTCCCGTTGCGAGTTTTCAATGACCTTGGCTGCCTCGGCCACTTTGATAGTTGGTGCTAAGTGGGTGCCTGCAGTGATGACAGAGGCGTATAGATCATCTACTTTTTTGCCTACTTCTGGAGTAGAGCCAGAAGTTACCTTAAGGATTTTTTCTACGGTATGTTCCTTATCCCCTGGATTGATTCGTTCTGGGGAGTATCCCGCGAAGAAATCCGTATTAAAAACCAAGCCGCTAACTTTTTCAAGAACAGGAATACATTCCTCTTCAGTAACCCCTGGGTAAACGGTGGATTCGTAAATAACGGTATCACCTTTTTTAAGTACCTTACCCACAGTTTCGCTGGCCTTGTACAATGGGGTGAGTATCGGTCTATTGGTTCGGTCTACAGGTGTTGGAACAGTAACAATATAGTAGGTGCAGTCCGCAATGTCTTCTAGTTTATTAGAACAATAGAGACCAGTTTCCATAGTTGGGTGAGATACTAATACCTCCTGAAGAATTTTGTCCTCCACCTCAAGAGTGTTATCGTGGCCTGCCATTAATTCTTCTACGCGACCCTCATTGATGTCAAACCCTATGACAGGGTATTTGGTGGCAAATAAACGGGCCAAAGGTAATCCTACATAACCCAAACCTATAATGGCAATTTTAGTGTTGTTCATTGTCATGTGTTTTATATGTTTTAAGCTTTACGCAATATGTTAATCGCTTTATTATTATATGTATTGGTTGTTGTACTTTAGCTGTAAACTTTAAACCAAAAGGCCTGAGTTATTTACTTTTTACTAAATTCTATTATAAGTACTAATTTCTCAAATTCTCCCAATACCACGCTACTGCTTCTTTTAGTCCGGATTTGATGTCAAATTCAGGGGCATATCCCAATAGATTTTTAGCTTTGTCGATGGAGGCCAAGGAGTGGGGGACATCCCCTTTTCGCTGCGGGCCGTAGATAGTCTCTACATTTTTTATTTCAGCATCATAGGTGCTAAGGTATTCCTTGAGCAAGGCAACAAGTTCTTTTAAATCGGTACGCTCACCATAAGCAACATTGTAGACGGTATTTAACGCTTCCAAGTTGGTTGCTAACATGGCGCGAATGTTCATCTGAATAACATTGTCTATGTAGGTAAAATCCCTAGAAAAGGACCCATCACCATTAATTACAGGAGATTCATGCTGCATCAATTGCGTTACAAATTTGGGAATTACCGCGGCATACGCCCCGTTGGGATCTTGCCGGCGTCCAAAAACATTAAAATATCGTAGACCAATTGTTTCCATTCCATAAGTCTTGGCAAAGACATCCGCATACAATTCGTTTACGTACTTTGTGATGGCATATGGTGATAGGGGTTTTCCAATAATGTCCTCTACCTTAGGCATATTGGTTGAATCTCCGTAAGTGGAAGAACTGGCGGCATAAATAAAGCGTTTTACTTGCTGATCTCTCGCTGCGACCAACATATTCAAAAATCCGGATACATTTACTTCGTTACTCGTAATAGGGTCATTAATGGAACGCGGCACCGAACCTAAGGCCGCTTGGTGCAATACATAATCCATACCCTCACAAGCCTTTTGGCAGGTAGCTAAATCCCGAATATCACCTTCTAAAAGATTAAAATTTTGCTTTTTAAGCATGGGTTGTATATTTTTCCATTTCCCGGTAGCAAAATTGTCCAGGCAACGTACGGTATTTCCATTTTTTAGTAATGCTTCGCACAGGTTGGAGCCGATAAATCCGGCACCGCCCGTTACTAAAATTTTTAATTCAGGTTTAATATTAAAGGATATTAGGTTCATGAGGAGTTTTTTGTGGTGCAAAGATGTCATTACTTTGATGCAACTTCCTATTAATTACTGTTAAATGAAAGTATTTTCGTTTAATTGTTTAAAAGATTTACTCTTTAGATAAGTGAATAAATAAAAATCAATTGGAATAAAACTTCAAATACCAGTCAACATAACGTTTTACTCCCAATTTTATTGGGGTATTGGGGCGATAATCATAATCTTGAATCAAATCGTCTACATTGGCCCAGGTTTTTACCACATCCCCGGGCTGCATTGGAAGCATCTGTTTTTGGGCTTTTTTTTTCAACGTATCCTCAATCACGGTTATGAAGTCCATTAACTTTACTGATTTATTGTTTCCAATATTATAAACCTTGTATAGTTCTTTATGGCATTTGTTCTTTTCAAAAGGAGTTTCCAAGATGCGAACGACCCCCTCCGTAATATCGTCAATATAAGTAAAGTCTCTTTCTAGATTTCCATAGTTAAATATTTTAATGGGCTTGTTTTTGATAATAGCATCCGTAAACAAAAACATGGCCATGTCAGGTCTTCCCCACGGGCCATAAACGGTAAAAAATCGAAGCCCTGTTGTAGGAATGTCAAATAAGTGGCTATAGGTATATGCCATAAGCTCGTTGCTTTTTTTGGTGGCGGCATAGAGGCTTATCGGCTGATCTACACAATCACTAGTTTCAAAAGGCACTTTTTTGTTTAGGCCATACACACTGGAGCTACTCGCATAAACTAAATGTTTTATGGCATAGTGGCGACAACATTCCAAAACATTCAAGAAACCCACCATATTGCTATCCATATAGGCTTCGGGGTTTTCCAAACTATATCGCACACCCGCCTGGGCGGCTAGGTTACAAACCACATCAAACTTTTCCTTCATAAACAATTTTGGAAGCTCTGTACGATTTTCCAAACCCATACGGATAAATGAAAAATTGGAAAAAGTACTGCTTTTGGAAATTACGCCCCATGGTTCGGCTTGACTTTGTTCAATCCCTAACTCACCCAACCGTGCATATTTTAGATGAACATCATAGTAGTTATTGAGGTTATCCAAGCCAGTAACGACATGTCCATTTTTTATTAGTGCCTTTGCAAGGTGATACCCTATAAAGCCCGCCGCTCCGGTCACTAAAATTTTCATGCTTCTCCAATTTTATAATAATTGAAACCAATTTGCCTCATATTTTGTGTATCCAAAATACGCCTACCGTCAAATATAAAGGCAGGCTTTAACATTAGTTCGTAAATTTTAGTCCAATCATAGGATTTAAATTCATCCCATTCCGTAACAACTGCTATGCCATGGGCCTCCCTGCTGGCTTCCATAGGGTTGGATACAACTTTTAAAAGGGTCCTATTTTCATCCGGGGTACGGGTTTCCAAATAATCCAAATCGGCATAAATTCTTTCTTCACTTACTTTGGGATCATAAACGACTATTTCTGCGCGTTCATCCATTAGGGCATCGGCTATATGAATAGCTGCCGATTCCCGCGTATCGTTCGTGTCCTTTTTAAAGGCCCAACCATACAGCACGATTTTTTTGCCGGACACCGTGTTGTACAGGCTCTGTATGATATGATCGGCAAATCGCCGCTTTTGGTAGTCGTTCATAATAATCACCTGTTCCCAATAGTCGGCCACTTCCTTTAATCCAAAACTTCGTGCAATATAGACCAAGTTTAAGATATCCTTTTGAAAACAAGAACCTCCAAAACCAACGGAGGCATTCAAAAACTTAGGCCCAATTCGACTATCAAAGCCTATGGCCCTGGAAATTTCAGCAATATTGGCATCTGTTTTTTCACAAAGTGCGGAAATGGAGTTAATGGAAGAAACTCGTTGGGCCAAAAAGGCATTGGCAACCAGTTTGGAAAGCTCTGAAGACCACACATTGGTTTGTAGAATACGTTCTTTGGGCAGCCAATTTTCGTAGATGTCACTAAGGGCATTTTTGGCAGCCTTTCCAGCAGGGGTGTCATCCCCGCCTATTAAAACCCTATCGGCATTTAAAAGGTCATCAATGGCGGTTCCCTCGGCCAAGAATTCGGGATTGGACAAAATTTCAAAGACAACACCGTTGCCGGTATGGTCCAGTATATTTTTAATGGCCTCAGCCGTGCGTACTGGTAAGGTGGATTTTTCAACCACAATTTTGTCCTCTTTGGCCACTTTGGCAATATTGCGTGCACAGAGTTCCACAAATTTTAGGTCTGCGGCCTGCCCTTTTCCTTTTCCGTAGGTTTTTGTAGGAGTATTTACCGAGATAAATATCATCTGGGCCTCGTCAATGGCTTTGTCCACATCGGTTGAAAAAAAGAGGTTCTTTCCCCTGCTCTCCCTTATTATTTCCTTTAAACCGGGTTCATAAATGGGCAAGTTGTCCAAATTTGGGGTGTTCCATTGGGCAATTCGATCTTCGTTTATATCTACCACAGTGACCGCGATATGAGGGCATTTATTGGCGATAACGGACATGGTGGGACCTCCAACATAGCCCGCGCCTATGCAACATATTTTGGTAATCTTTTTCATCTGTTACTATTTATTTGTTTCAATAAGTTTAGACGCAATTTACCGATAATCATCCTAGTTGGCACCAAGATTTTTATGGCTAATTCCATATTTTGGATTAGGATTAAAAGTACAAAGATGATCAATTAAACAGTGAATGGAAAGTGTATTTTATTATTAAAGATTAAAACCCTTATTGCTTCGCTAAAATGAAATCTTGGGTCACTTTAACCGATCATTTTTAGGTCTTAGACGAATAATAGTCTTAATTCTATGGATTGAGCACTTAATATGGTTAATTTTGAACCTATATTTGTATCCCTAAATTAAACAACCATTTTGAAAACTACAGAAGTACCTACAAAGATTTGGCTTTCCTCACCGCACATGGGCGGTAAAGAGCTAAACTATATACATGAGGCTTTTGATACTAACTGGGTCGCTCCGTTGGGCCCCAATGTTAACGGTTTTGAAAAAGCCATTGAGGTTGAATTGGGCCAGGGGGTATATGCCGCAGCCTTAAGTTCTGGAACAGGAGCCATTCATTTGGGACTGAAGCTTTTGGGGGTAGGTGTTGGGGATGAAGTAGTATGTCAGAGTTTTACCTTTTCGGCCTCGGCCAATCCTATACTGTACCTTGGTGCAAAACCAATCTTTGTGGATAGCGAAAGGGACACTTGGAACATTAACCCTGAATTATTGCGAAAAGCTATTGAAAATCGTATTCGAAATTTTAAAAAGCCCAAAGCAATCATAGCCGTTCACTTATACGGTATGCCCTATAAAATAGAGGCGGTTAGGGCAATTGCCGATGAGTTTCAGATACCTATTTTGGAGGATAGTGCAGAGGCTCTTGGGAGTTCCTATAAAGGGATTTCCTGTGGTACCTTTGGTAATATTGGTATACTTTCCTTTAATGGCAATAAGATAATAACAACTTCCGGTGGGGGAGCACTCGTATCCAAAGATAAAGAAATAAGGGACAAGGCCATATTTTTGGCAACCCAGGCCAGGGATGATGCCCCGCACTACCAACATAGTCATGTGGGTTACAATTACAGAATGAGCAATGTGCTCGCAGGAATTGGAAGAGGGCAAATGGAAGTTCTTGGGGACAGGGTGAAAGCGCGAAGGAAAAATTATGATTTTTATGTTCAGGCCTTAGAAGGCTGTTTAGATATCCATTTTTTGTCCGAACCAAAGGATTATTTTTCCAATAGATGGTTAAGTTGTATATTAACTTCCGGTTATGATATGCGGGAAATGTTGAGAAACGCATTATTGGAAGAAAATATTGAATCCAGACCCTTATGGAAACCCCTTCATTTACAGCCCATATTTAGTACATGTGCGCAATTTATGGATGGTACTTCCGAGGACCTGTTTAACAGGGGATTGTGTTTGCCTAGTGGGTCAAATTTGGAACAAGAAGATTTGGAGCGGGTTGTCGCCACCATTAAAAATGCTTTATCATGATTCAAAAGTATATTACCTATAATGCAGAACGATACGCTTCCAAGTGGTTGGTCTTGGTCATAGATCTTTTTACGGTTGCGTTTGCGTTTGTACTGTCCTATCTTATTCGGTTTAATTTGACCTTGAACTTTGAAGTGGACAACCTTTTGGTCCAGTTGCCCTTGGTATTATTAACCTCCTTCGTTTCCTTTTTATTGGTGGGTTCGTTTAAGGGGGTGGTACGGCACACTGGGGTGCGCGATGTATACAATATATTCAACGCCGTATGTCTATCCAGTATATTGGTTATTTTCATAGTGCTCAGTAATAGGTTGTACGGGGTGTTGGATTTGTTTACCATACCGCTTTCAATAATTATCATCAACAGTCTAATAACCTTTATAGGCCTTACTGCATCCCGTTTTGTTTTTAAATCTATCTATAATGGAATGCACCAGGGCAACAAAGCAATTAAAAATGTTTTGATTTATGGTGCCGGCGATTCCGGCGTTTTGACCCATGGTGCCATTACAAGCCATGCGCAAAGTGAATACAGGGTCGTGGGATATATTGACAGGGATGTTAAGAAAATAGGAAAAAAAATCAACGGAGTCCCGGTTTTTGCTAGAAGGACCCTGACCGAAGATTTCATTACAAAAAATAATATTTCCGAAATTATTTTCTCCATACAGAATATTGATTCCTTAAAATTAAGAAAGACTGTAGAAGGTCTTGTGGATTACCCTATAGTCGTTAAGATTGTTCCACCTATAGAAGACTGGATCAATGGGGAGCTAAAAGTATCCCAGATAAAACAGGTTCAAATTGAAGATTTGCTGGATCGCGCTCCAATTCAAATAAAAAATAGTAAAATAGAAGTCGCCCTTTTGAATAAAACTATCCTAGTAACCGGAGGAGCCGGGTCCATTGGCAGTGAAATTGTACGGCAAATCTGTAATTATAACTACAATTCCTTGATTGTAGTAGACCAAGCTGAATCCGCACTCTACGATTTGCAACAAGAATTGAAGCAGAACGGATTTCATAATTTTATACCCATTGTAGGCGATATTAGGGACAAGAACAGGATGAACCAATTGTTCGAGGATTATAAACCCAATTTGGTCTTTCATGCTGCCGCCTACAAACATGTCCCTTTAATGGAGTACAATGCCTATGAGGCTATAAAAATTAATATTGCAGGTACCAAGACCATAGCCGACCTATCCTTGATCCATGGCGTTGAGAAATTTGTGTTTGTTTCGACGGATAAAGCCGTAAACCCAACCAATGTCATGGGAGCAAGCAAACGTATTGCAGAAATGTACATAAGTTGTATGCAACAGGAGGGAACAACCAAATTCATTACGACTCGTTTTGGGAATGTCTTGGGCTCTAATGGATCGGTAATTCCTCTTTTTAGAAAACAGATTGAACATGGCGGACCTTTAACATTGACCCATAAGGATATTACGCGTTATTTTATGACCATTCCAGAGGCATCCCAATTGGTATTGGAGGCTGGAGCTATGGGAACAGGGGGTGAGATTTTCATTTTTGATATGGGCGAGTCCGTGAGAATATACGATTTGGCTAAAAATATGATTAAACTATCCGGATTAAGATATCCTGAAGATATAGATATTAAAATAACCGGCCTTAGACCTGGTGAAAAACTTTATGAGGAACTTTTGGCCAACGGCGAGAATACGCTTCCTACCTATCACGATAAAATCAAGATTAGTAAAGTCAGGGAAATTGATTACCGAAGAGTGCGTTCCAAAATTGATGAACTTTGTATCACGAATATGTTTTTCAACGGCAATACCGTGAAATTGATGAAAGACATTGTACCTGAATATATTTCCCAAAATTCTAAACTTTGTGATCTGGATTCCAAAGTTGATAAAAGGGAGGATTCCATACAGCAATTAAAAGTGGTCAAAACCTCCTAATACCTGTTTTATACCAACACTATTTAACATATGAAATTACCTCATTATTCAAAAATCCTTAGATTTTTCGTTATCGTAATTGTTTTTAGCTTGGCCTCTTGTGCTTCCCAAAGGGATGTTGTTTATTTTCAAGGCATTGGTGACTACGAAACCAAAATTACCGAAAATTCACACGAACAAACCTTCAAGGTAGATGACCTTATTGAGATACATGTTTCTACTTTGGACCCAGAAGCGAGTTTACCGTTTAATCTATATAGCGGAGTGCAGGATGCCGGGGGAAGACCAGAAAAAATAGACTACATTGTGAGTAAGGATGGATTTATAGATTTCCCTGTAATCGGAAGTGTGAAAGTGGTTGGTCTATCACCACAGGAAACCAAAGTGATATTGCGGGAAAAGTTGACCCCTTATTTGAAGGACCCCATTATCAACATACGCCTTAAAAACTTCACTGTTACGATTTTGGGAGAGGTTAAGTCACCGGGAACCTACCCAGTAAATGGGGAACAAATAACCATTTTGGAGGCTTTGGGATTAGCCAACGACCTTACGATAAAGGGAAAGCGTGAAAATGTCATGGTCATTAGGGACTTCAATGGAACCAAGGTATACCACAGAATAGACTTGACCAATAAGGAAGCCCTAAATTCTCCCGTTTATTATTTGACCCAAAACGATGTCATTTATGTGGAGCCCAATAGGTCTGCTGTAACGTCTTCCGCATTGGATAATAGAGCGTCTATATGGGTCTCCGTTGCCTCGGTGCTTATTACTTCTACTGTGCTTTTAATAACCAGGGCAAATTAGTATAGCTATTCTTAAATCTCTGTAATTCATTTTTATCACAACTATGGGAGGACCAGATAACAAAACAATGGAAATAGAAGACGTAGTAAAGGTATATACCAAAAAATGGAAGTGGTTTGTAATAGGTGGAACTATAGGTATTCTCTTGGCATTTCTATATTTGCGATATGCCACTCCTGAGTATGCGGGACAGGTCAAAATTCATATTATAGAAGAGCAGAATGCTTCCTCTGAACTTGCCGCCTTTAACGACTTGGATATTTTGGGTGTAGGCGGGATAAATAAGGTTGAGGATGAAATAGAAATTTTAAATTCTAGATCTAACTTTATTGAAGTAGTCCAAAACCTTAAGTTAAATATAAAGTACCAGGTCCTTGGTAATGTGAAAAGTTCGGAAATATATTCAGACAGACCGATCAACGTGAATTTTATTGAGAGCGATTCCTTGATCAATGAATCTGAACTGGTTTTCTTTTTGGAACCGAACAATCAGAATAGCTTTGGTTTTAGTCTTGAAGAGGATGGACCTTTCAAATCCTATACCTACGGAGAAAATATACCTACTTCCATTGGTGACATTGTCATAACGCCTGACGCTAAATATCTTAAAAATTATATAGGTAAAAAATTATCAGTCAGTATTACCCCCATTTTTAAAGTGGCAGAAGGTTACCAGGCTAAGACAATGATTCAGGCGACTGGTGACAAATCGAATATCATTACCATTTCCTTAACCGATGCCATTCCCCAAAAAAGTATAGATATCCTTAACAGGTTAATTTATGTATACAATGCTAATGCCATAGAGGATAAAAAAATAATTGCAGATCGCACTTCTAATTTTATCAATGAACGGATTTTGGATATTTCATCGGAGTTGAGTTCCGTAGATCAGGATGCCCAAGAATTTAAAACGGAAAGAGGTATTACCGACTTGGCTAGTGAATCCAACATTGCCGTCAATTTGAGTGCGGCAAATAGACAAGAATTGGAGAATGCCAGGACGCAGTTGAACATAGCTAGTGGCATGAACCAATATTTGTCCGAGGAGAATGGTTTTGAAGTGCTTCCAGCCAATGTTGGGTTAACAGATCCTAGCATTTCCAGTGCTACCGCTAAATATAATGAATTGGCGTTGGAAAGAAAACGACTGCTAAAAAGTGCAGATGCACAGAACCCGATTATTGTCAATTTAGATCAACAATTATCAGGACTAAAGCAGACCATACAATCCAGTTTATCCGGGGTTGAAAGAAATTTAGGATTACAGGTAAACAATTTGTCAGGTCAGTTGTCGAGAATCAATTCCAAAATTTATTCTGCACCTACTACCTCCCGTAAATTGAGGGATATAGAACGGCAACAACAGACTACGGAATCCCTCTTTTTATATCTTCTACAGAAACGGGAAGAGTCGCAAATCGCTATGGCTTCCAGTTCTCCTAAATCCAAGGTAATCGATATGGCCCATTTGGTTCAACAAAATCCCGTTAAACCAAAGTCTGCCATTACCTATTTGGCTTCTATAATTTTAGGGCTTTTAGTGCCCTTTGGCCTAATTTATGCCAAAAATCTTTTGGATAATAAAATACATAACAAGCATAGTCTTGAGGATATTACCAAAGATGTGCCAGTATTGGGCGAAGTTCCAAAGCTGGGCAATAAAGACGCCAAATTAATCATAAAGGATGATCGCTCCGTATTGGCTGAGTCACTACGAATCTTTAGAACCAATTTGGATTATCTCATAAAATCCAAAAAAGAGGGAGTATTAGGGAAGAACAATAAGGTTTTTATTACTTCAAGTGTACCCGGGGAAGGAAAGACTTTTATTTCAACAAATTTGGCCATGATATTGGCCAGTACCAACAAAAAAGTGTTACTAATTGGTGCGGATATTAGAAATCCGAAATTTTATTCTTTTTTTACCGGGGACTCCGTGGATAAAATGAAGCGTACGGAACGAAACAAGGATGCCGGCCTTACAGAATACATTCATAATGAATCTATTGAGGTTAGCGATATTATCAATCCCATGTTGGTGCATCATAATACCATAGATGTCATTTATTCCGGTAAAATACCGCCCAACCCCGCAGAACTTTTAATGAGCGATCGGGTTAAGGAACTATTTGATAACGTTTCGCAGAAGTACGACTACGTTATCGTAGATACGGCCCCTTTAATGGTGGTAAGTGATACCTTATTAATCACTCCGTACGCAGACCATCTTGTGTATGTAACACGAGCTGGGGTTACCGAAACAAAAGCGGTTGAATTCCCGCTTCAACTTAAGGAAGAAGGAAAATTGAAAAATCTTTCTTTTGTCGTAAATGATGTTAGTTTGGATAATCTTGGTTATGGTGGAAAATATGGTTATGGCTATAGCAAAACAACCAAGAAATGGTGGAAATTTTAAATACCCATATTCAGAAATAAACCAAGCCCTACAATCAAGGGTATCCACATTTATTACTGTAAAAAATCTACCCCGTTTCAGGGCTTGCCTTGAAAATGGGGTATTTTTGTCTTTTTATTTAAATCTTGGAATTCGGTGTTTGCGATTTTTTAATAATCAAATCCTTGAGAATTTTCTCCAGTTATCTTAAAACTGCCTAGTACACCTTATTTTCGAAAATTATAGGTCGTCCTTTCGATGATAGGTTTTAGTACATCTATGGTCTGTTCTTTAAGTTCCATTTCTTTAAGAGCAGTTAGCTGTCTGGTGTTATGGATGTCCGTTGCTACAAAGTCCAACAGGTTATTATCCAATAGGGATAAGGCTGTCTTCTGTACCTCCTTGCCATAATATCCGGAAACGGACAGTATGTTCAATTGGAGGAGCATTCCTTTCTTTTTGAACTCTTCAAAGGATTTGATTTTTCCGTGTAGAAAATTATAGCGTTCAGGATGGGCCAAGATAGGATAGAGTTTATTTTCAGAAATTTTTTCTACCATATCATATAGATTCAAAGAAGGCTGTAAATAGGACATCTCTATGAGGATATAATTATCTGCAAGTGGCATTATCTTATGTTCTTCCAACCTACCCTCAAACCCGGAATCTATCATGTGCTCTGCAGCCGCTTCAATATATACCTTGCTTAAATCGTACTTTTTTAAGGCATTTTGAAGCAACATTAAGGAATTACGAATGGTTTTTGGAGTATTGGGATAATAGTTCTCCATGATATGGGGCGTACAGATAAAATCCGTTACGCCAAACTCGGCAAAACCTTTAATAAGTGCTAACGAATCTTCGACTGTTTTTGCACCGTCGTCAATGCCCGGAAGAATGTGGTTGTGAATGTCCACAAAGCCCTCTAAGTAGTCTATCAAAAATTTCTTCTTTGTAAAAAAACTAAACATTTAATTTGTTTAAAATGGTTTTACTTCCCGATGCAGAAATTGGCGAATATATTACCTAAAAGTTCATCATTGGTAACCTCTCCGGTGATTTCGCCCAAATGATATAAGGTTTCCTTTACATCAATGGCCATTAAGTCAGAGGATAGGTCTTCGCCCAAACCTATTTGAACCTTTTCTATGGCCTGCAAAGCCCTTAAGAGAGAATCGTAATGGCGACTATTGGTTACAATGGTCTCATTATTTCGCAAGGCACCCGTATTCACAAATTCAAGTAACCGGTTTTGTAATTCATCAACACCATTGCCGGTTTTTGCCGAAATAAAATGGGCATCCTCCAATTCGGTTTTAATGATATTCTTTGTTTCTTCCGAAAGCACATCGGATTTATTCACTAAAAGTAAAAAAGGCTTTTCTGGATTTGTACTTCTAATTTTATTGGCTTCCAAATGAATATTGGACAATTTATCGGTATGGGAATCGACCAAGTTTAAGTTACTTCCATCCACCAATAAAATGATGACTTGCGATTGTGCTATTTTTTCAAATGTTTTTTTTATACCAATACTCTCCACCACATCTTCAGTATCTCGGATACCAGCTGTATCTATGAATCTAAAACCGATACCGCTAATGGTTATTTCATCCTCTATACTGTCCCTCGTGGTTCCGGCAATGTCCGATACGATAGCGCGATCTTCATTCAAAAGAGCATTTAAAAGCGTGGATTTGCCTACATTGGGTTCGCCTACAATGGCCACCGGAATACCGTTTTTTAATACATTACCAATGGCAAAGGAATTAACTAACCTTTTTAATACCTCCTGTATTCGATTGACCAAAGCTTTAAATTGGGTGCGATCGGCAAATTCCACGTCCTCTTCCGCAAAGTCAAGCTCCAATTCTATAAGCGAGGCAAAATTTAATAGCTGTTCCCTTAATTTTTGAATTTCACCGCTAAAGCCCCCTCGCATTTGTTGCATGGCTATTTGATGATTTGCAGCGTTTTCAGAAGCGATTAAATCGGCAACGGCCTCTGCCTGGCTCAAATCCATTTTACCGTTTAAAAAGGCCTGCAAGGTAAATTCGCCGGCTTCGGCCATTCGGCAACCGTTTCTTAAAAACAGTTGAATGATTTCCTGTTGTATATATGGGGAGCCATGACAGGATATCTCGACCACGTTTTCGCCCGTATACGAATGCGGTCCCTTGAATACGGACACTAAGACCTCGTCCAAAATCTGGGCGCCATCCATAATGTGGCCCAAATGTATGGTATGGGTTTTTTGCTCTTCGAGCTTTTTTCCACTTACAGACTTAAACAGCTCCGAGCTTATGGAGATGGCATTTTTTCCAGATACCCTAATAACCGCAATGGCACCAGCTCCCGAAGCCGTAGCCAAAGCCACTATGGTCTCGTTTCTATTCATACTGCAAAAATAGTCATTTAGAAAGTTGTTGCCAGTTGATTTTTAGGAGAGCGTATTTATTATTACATTCAATGGATGACCAAATTGAGATGAAAATATGAAAAAAGTGTTCTTACTTGTTTGCTTTTTATTCTTATACGGGTTTAGCCTTTCTGCACAAGAGGTAACCGAGAATTCCCAGGACACTATGGGAAAAGAGGAACGGATGGAATTAAGGAAGGTTAGGAGGGAGGTCAATAAAAAACAGAAAAAAGAAAAAAAGCAAGATCGTTTGGAAAAGGAGGCTAAAAAGGCCGAGAAACTAGAAAAGGATATTTCGTCTACAAAAAAGGATATTTCCAAAATGGAAAAGCAAGTAAGCTCCCTCAAAGATAAAATGGAAAGGAATATCCATAAAGGAAAACTTTCACCTAAGGATATTGAAAAAATAAAAAAGAAAATAGACAAGCTAAATGATAGGCTGTTTAAGGAATCCGAGAAGCTGAAAAAGCTACAAAAAAAGGTGTAGCTTATCCTTAATTTTGTAACAATTTGTCTATTTATTCGTCATATAAGTAGTTATTCATCTTTAAAATCAATCAAAAAATGGAAGTAGTAAATCAAAATATAGCTCTTAGGGAAGATAGGAATCTACTAATTATAGCCCATTTGAGTCAATATCTGGATTATATTACGGGTTTTGGAGGGCTTATCGTACCTTTTGTAATATGGCTCAGTACCAAAGATTCCGTAATTGGAATGAACGAACATGGCAAGGCCATTATCAATCTTCAGTTAAGTTTAATTCTTTATGTGATTATCGGGATACCTGCCATTTTATTATTGGGAGCCGGCATATTATTATTGATTTTCACCGGAATTTTATCCTTTGTGATGCCCATAGTAAATGCAGTTAAGGCCGCCAATGGGGAATCTCCCAGTTACTTTGGAACCATTCGTTTCATTTCCTAGTATAAAATAAAAAAAGGGGCCAAATTTGGTCCCCTTTTTCTTATATAGGTTGGTATTTAATTGTTCAGCATAACCGGCATAACCAACATAGTTACATTTTCCCCCTCGTCCAAACCATCTATCGGTGTTAAAATTCCCGCACGATTGGGTAAACTCATTTCCAGAGAAACTTCGTCGGATCCCAAATTGTTCAACATTTCGGTAAGGAATCTTGAATTGAACCCAATCTGCATATCGTCTCCTTGATAAGAGCAGGTCAATCGTTCCTCAGCCTTATTGGAGTAGTCGATATCCTCTGCAGAGATATTCAATTCAGCTCCAGCTATTTTTAAACGTATTTGATGTGTTGTTTTATTGGAAAAGATCGAAACCCTTTTAACCGAACTTAAAAACTGATTTCTTGCAATCGTAAGTTTGTTGGGATTTTCCTTTGGAATTACGGCTTCGTAATTGGGATATTTCCCATCGATTAGCCTACAAATAAGTTCCGTATCATCAAAAGTGAATTTTGCATTACTGTCATTATATTCTATCAATACATCCGACTCGCTTCCTGACAATATTCCTTTTAATAAGGTAAGAGGCTTTTTGGGCATGATGAATTCTGCCACCTCGGAGGCGGATACGTCTTCCCTTTGATATTTTACCAATTTGTGGGCATCTGTAGCCACAAAGGTCAAACTCTCTGGGGTAAATTGAAAAAACACGCCGCTCATAACCGGTCTCAAATCATCGTTCCCAGCAGCGAAGATGGTCTTATTTATTGCAGTAGCCAGAATATCGCCCAATAACGTCGTTGAGCTAGGGCTGGAAAGTTCCACAGCTTTTGGGAACTCGGCCCCGTCCGCATACGCTAAGGCATACTTGCCATGGTTTGAACTGATTTCCACTGTGTTGTTATCGGCCACTATGAAGGTCAATGGTTGTTCTGGAAAGGTTTTTAGCGTATCCAGAAGAAGCCTTGCAGGAACTGCTATAGTTCCTTCATTGTCAGAGTCAACATTTAAAACGGAACTCATAGTAGTCTCCAAGTCAGAGGCTGACACCGTTAGTTTGTCCTTATTCAAGTCAAACAAAAAATTATCCAAAATAGGAAGCGTGTTGCTATTGTTGATAACACCACCCAATATTTGAAGTTGTTTTAGTAAATAGGTACTGGAGACAATAAATTTCATTGGTTGTTCTATATTTTGTTTCAATCTCTAAAGCCCATTAACCATTAAAAATGGCTCTAGGTTAAGACTTTTAGCATCAAACAAAGATATTTTAAAAGCTTATTTATCGGAAACAAACTTATTAACAGTCATGCGGTGGTCCAAAGATGGAAGAAGTTCCTTTTTATAGGGGTTGAATAGGGATTTAACGGAACTCCTATTGGGAGTTATCAACTATGAGAGTGATTTGGATTTTGTTCAAGACCAATTAATTTAAAATCGATGCAACTACTTAACCGTCATTCTACGCGGTTCAAGGGATATATTTATAAAAAGTCTACAATTATGGTATCCCTGTAATCCAAGCCTAATAATGTGGCCGCTCCGCCAACGGTTTTAAGATTACTTTTGTAAATGGCCAGCTCTAAATATTCAGATGAATTGAACAGGGCCAAAAGGTCACCGTCCCCTTTTCGCTTACTTTTTTCTACACTGTAATCAATGATATCAGTATACGCCTTATGTATTTTTCTGATTTTGTGGTTGCGTACCAACAATTCGAATTCGCGACCTTTTCTATAGGCTTCAAAAAGGTGTTTTTGAATATTGGTTACCACGTTTCCATAATTGTCTATATAGATGACACTACCAACTATTTTATTGCCTTCGTCTACAATTCGCGGCATAAATTCACGTAAGTCCTTGAGTTCGCTGAACGGTTTTCCAATTACTTCCAAGGTACCGCCACGGGCAATATGGCAGGCAACGCGAACGAACACACTTAAAACGGGAAACGAACCATGCATGGGATCCGGTATCTTTATCTCAACAGTTTTTTCAGGTTTTATTTCCGAAGTAATAAGTCCTATGACTCCTGTATTGGCACTAATAAAATAATGTCCGTCAATGAGCACTACAATATGCTGGTTTTCCTGAGTGGCTTCGGAGTCTACACCTACAATGTGGATGGACCCTTTAGGGAAGCTATTAAAGGAATTTTTAACGATATAGGCACACTCCTGTATGTTGAAGGGAGCCACGTTATGGGAAATATCAACAATTTTGGCATCGGGCAATTCACTGTAAATAGAACCTTTTAGAACCCCAACAAAGTGGTCTTTCAATCCAAAATCGGTAGTAAGGGTAATGATTGCCATGCAGCAATGTTGATATGTTTTTGGTTAGGCAAACTTAATTTTTGCTTAAATTTGATATACAAAATTAAACAAAAAAATAGCCGGGCGAAATTAAACTTGGCCCAATTAAAATCTTCAAAATCCCACTGTTTGAACGAAATCGTATTAGAACTCACCGAAGTTAGCCCAAGAGAGTTTTTTGGACAACAAAATGAAAATATAGAACTTCTAAAAAAATATTTTCCGAAACTTAAAATTGTAGCCAGAGGTAATAAAATAAAGGCCTATGGCGAAGAGGAGCAGTTGGAGGAGTTTGACAAGCGCTTTGACATGCTCACCGAGCATTTCATCAAGTATAATAAACTCGACGAAAATAGCATTGAAAGGGTGCTCACCAGTAATGACGGCAAGGATTACCATGGTCCTGAAAATAGCGGAGAAACTTTGGTACATGGGGTTAGCGGCAGGTTAATAAAGGCCCAGACCGTCAATCAACGTCGTTTGGTGGATGCCGCTAGAAAAAACGACATGGTGTTTGCTATAGGTCCGGCCGGAACCGGGAAAACATATACCGGGGTTGCCTTGGCGGTAAAAGCTTTGAAGGAAAAGCAGGTGCGAAGAATTATATTGACTAGACCCGCTGTTGAAGCTGGAGAGAATTTGGGTTTTTTGCCAGGTGATTTAAAGGAAAAGCTAGATCCTTACATGCAACCTTTATATGATGCCCTAAGGGACATGATACCTGCCGAAAAATTGGCCCATTATATTGAGAACGGTACCATACAGATTGCCCCAATGGCCTTTATGCGAGGAAGAACCTTGGACGATGCCTTTGTCATCTTGGATGAAGCCCAGAACACTACCCATGCACAAATGAAAATGTTTCTTACCCGTATGGGAAGAAATGCCAAATTCTTATTGACAGGGGATCCGGGCCAGATAGATTTGCCAAGGCGAACCATTTCCGGGCTTAAGGAGGCCTTATTGATACTCCAAAATGTAGAAGGCATCGAAATTATTTATTTGGATGATAAGGACGTGATACGCCATAAACTCGTGAAGAAGGTTATTGAGGCCTATAGAACTATTGAACATCAAAATTAGAGTACATGTCGAATACCATTTTTGATACCAATTTTACTTTTCCCAATCAGAAAAGTGTTTATAAGGGTAAGGTAAGGGAAGTATATGCCTTAGAGGACGATAGGCTGATCATGATAGCAACCGATAGACTTTCGGCCTTTGATGTGGTCATGCCCAAAGGAATACCTTATAAAGGACAGATTTTGAATCAGATTGCAACTAAAATGATGGCTTCTACCGCTGATATCGTTCCAAATTGGTTAATGGCCACTCCGGACCCAAATGTCGCCATAGGCCACTCCTGTGAGCCTTTTAAAGTGGAAATGGTCATTCGAGGATATATGTCCGGTCATGCGGCGAGGGAATACAAAGCGGGTAAAAGGGAGCTTTGTGGGGTTACTATGCCAGAGGGTTTAAAGGAAAACGATAAATTTCCATCTCCAATCATAACTCCCGCTACAAAGGCGGAAATGGGCGATCATGATGAGGATATTTCCAGAGAAGACATCCTTAAACGAGGAATTGTATCCAAAGAAGATTACGAGGTCCTGGAAAAATATACCAGAGCCCTGTTTCAGCGGGGAACCGAAATTGCTGCAGAAAGAGGACTTATTTTGGTGGATACCAAATACGAGTTCGGTAAAACAAAGCAGGGTGAAATTGTCTTGATCGATGAAATTCATACGCCCGATTCTTCCCGGTATTTTTATGCAGATGGATATCAAGAGCGACAGGATAAAAATGAACCCCAAAAGCAATTGTCCAAAGAGTTCGTCAGGCAATGGCTCATATCCAATGGTTTTCAAGGATTAGAGGGACAGAAAGTACCATTTATGTCCGATGATTATATTGAATCCGTCTCGGAGCGATACATTGAACTATATGAGAATATTACTGGAGAAAAGTTTGTAAAGGCCGACACGGAGCATATCAATGAACGTATTGAAACTAATATTCTTACCTATCTTAAAAATTCTTGATTATCTTAAATTTTTCAGGGATAACACTTTCTTTTCTTTAATCTTCGAAAGTATTTTTACGAAGGCTAGAGCTGTAATATAGGCATCACCCAGCGCGGTGTGCCTATCTTTTTTTGATATGGAATACTTTTCCGCTAAATCGTCCAGCGAATAATGTTCTTGTGGTTGAACAAGGTAGGACTTAATGAGTGTCTGCTTATATAAAACTCCGGTATCCAAAGATTTGTTCTTTAGTTTAGGAAGTCCCAAACGCTTAAGTGCGCTATTGATCATTCCTATATCAAACCCCGCGTGGTGAGCCACTACGACATTATTTCCAACGTATTCCAAGAATTTTTGAATTGCCAATTCTTCGGATATACAATCACGTTTGCTGTTGTTCAGAATACCGTGTATGGCAATACTTTTTTCATTAAATTTTTTCTGTTCTATATAAACATCAAAAACATCATCGACATGTATTAGATTGTTCTTTAATTTGAGAGCACCTATTGAAAGAATTCTATCTTCAGTTTTATCAAAACCCGTAGTTTCAGTGTCTAAAACAACAAATGTTAGTTCTTGGAATAATTTAGGTAAATGCTTATCGAACGTCTTTACGTAAGCGTTCCAGTACTCTGGAAGTGTAGATGACCTATTAAATATACCCATCAGCCCAAAATATTAGCAACTTTAAAACGGACAGATATTACCTCCTGGATTTCCTTGATTGCCTTGAATGTTCTTTTCAACTTCATTTTTTCTTCCTTGGTGAGGGATTCCAACTCAATATAGCGACCGGAATCACGATGGAGCAAACCTTGTTTGGTCCTAAATTTCAACAAGGCCTTAGTGGCATATGAACAAGCAAGATAAAGCTCCTTATTATTGGGTTCCAATTCGGCCAATTTTTCATAACGCTCCCAGGTATTACTTATTCCTTTCACGGAATGCGATAGAACCAAAACGCGCGCGGCATCAATTAAGGGGCGCAAAGCCCGGTTCTTTAAATCAAAGAAATCTTTATGTTGTCCATCTTGCTCCACGAGAAATGACCTAAAAAATCCTGATGGTGACGGGCTTTGTAAAGCACCGTTCGCAATATGCACCAAAAAAATGGGATACTTTTTTACGTTGGAAAAAATGTATTCGGACATTTGGTCCAATAAATCACGTTCACCGTAGGCGAGACTATAGTCAAAAAATATGGAGGACATTAACACTTCGTTTGGACCCGGATTAATAATCCAATAGGATAGTTTGTTCTTCCACTCCTTAAGGCTAAGACACCACTTGGGATTGGATGCCATCATTTCGGCAGGGCAATATTCATATCCTATTTTATGGAGACCCTTGGTAACTTTCTGAGAAAGCTTTAAAAAATAATCCGTAGTCTTAGGAAGCTCTTCATCTGCAACATCCTCAAAAACCAGTGCATTGTCTTGGTCCGTATGTAACAACTGTTCACCACGGCCTTGGCTACCCAAGGCAAGCCATGCAAAACCCACCGGTGGTGGAGACTTCATTTTTTTCAAGGAAATTTGGATAACCTGTTTTATGCAAGTGTCATTCAACTCCGATATTATTTTGGAGGTAAGTGCCATGGGCAGGTTTTGTTCCAAATAACCATGTAAGAGCATCATAATACTTTTACGCAATTCCTTGATTTGCTTAATTTTTTCAGCTCTTTTTATAGCCTTAACAATAACTGCGGGATTATCTCCAAGGGAAACCATGATGTCGTTCTTAGAGACCACACCCACGGGTTCACTGTTTGCAGTTCCATCTTTTGTCAGTATTAAATGGCTTATATCACTCTTCATCATTGCCATTTGTGCTTGGGCTATGGTAATTTTTTGAGGATAGGTAATTACCGGTGCAGACATAATACTTTTTACGGAGGAAGTAATGGGTACACTTCCGGTAACTACTTTGTTCCTTAAGTCTTTATCCGTTACAATACCCACGGGTAGTTCTTTATCGCAAACGAGTATGGATCCGATCCGGTTTTTGGTCATCTTTTCCGCTGCTTTCTGTATGGTGGTTCTGGGACTGCATGTCACCAACTTTTTGGAGTATCTAACAGGTTGGAAATCATCTATTACTAAATTTCCTTGAGCGTTAATGGTTGTTGCTACCCCGGCCCTTTCAAATTTTTGAGCCTGATTGTAGGGGTTTCTAGTATTGGAGGCAAAACTTTCAGTTAGAAAATTGGAGACTCTGGAGTCCGACTCTGTAATGGGTCGAAAAGCAGCAATGGGAATGGCGTATAAAATCGATTCTTCATAGGCCAGGGCTTCCAATTTGTAATTCTCCTTGGCTATTAAAGGTCTAAGGCCAAAAATATCACCTTCATCACAATAATCCGAAATTGATTTTGTAACGGGGTTGTTCAGTTCTATGGCTCCTTTATGTACCACATAAAAATTCGGATGTGCTTCCTCGTTCAATGAAAAGACCAAACTTCCTTTTTCTTTATAGACTATGCTAACCTGTTGGGATAAATCCTCCAAGAGCTTTCCTTCCATAATGTTGAAAGGGGGATAGTTTTTTAGGAAATCCGCGACACGTTCCGAAATTAGATTCTTCATAATAATATCTTATTGCCCAATCAACAATCGCTTAGGAATACTCCAACAGCCAGTCCTCCCTCAGAGGTCTCTTTATATTTGGAACTCATATCCTTGGCGGTCTCCCACATGGTCTGGACAACTTTGTCCAAGGGTACCTTGGCTTCTGAAGGGTCGGACCCCAAGGCCAGTTCCGCCGCATTGATGGCCTTGATAGCTCCCATGGAATTTCGTTCAATACAGGGAATTTGGACCAGGCCACCTATAGGATCACATGTAAGGCCCAGATGGTGTTCCATGGCAATTTCAGCTGCCATAAGGACCTGTTCCGGTGTTCCGCCTAATAGTTCCGTCAGGGCACCCGCCGCCATGGCGGAAGAGACCCCTATTTCTGCTTGGCAACCACCCATGGCGGCGGAAATGGTGGCTCCCTTTTTAAATATGCTTCCTATTTCCCCGGCAACCAAAAGGAACTGTTTTACATGTTCAAAGTTACCTGCATGGTTCTCGATCACCAAATAATACATGAGTACGGCCGGTATTACTCCTGCGCTTCCATTGGTCGGGGCTGTTACGACCCTTCCCAAGGAGGCGTTAACTTCATTTACACTCAATGCAAAACAACTTACCCATTGTAAAATCTGTCGAAATTTCACCTCCGTTTGCCTGATGGATTGAAGCCATTCCTCAGGGTTCGTGTAGGGGAGGTCGCCCATTAGGTTTTCATGTAGTTCAAATGCCCTTCTTTTTACATTTAATCCTCCGGGGAGTTTCCCTTCCGTATGGCAACCTGTATACATGCATTCGAGCATAGTATTCCACACCCTGCCAATCTGATAATCAATTTCTTCATCCGTTCTTAAGGACCTTTCGTTTGCCAGAACTATTTCCGATATACTTTTTGATTCTTGGCTACAAACTTCCAACAATTCCTTTCCATTTTCAATAGGATAAGGAAAGGTATTGAAAGCCATGTTTTTTTTCTTGGCGTTTTTACGCTCCTCAACCACCACAAATCCTCCTCCAATGGAATAGTAGGTTTTGGATATTTTTTTTCCACTATCCAACAACGCCTGAAACTTTAATCCATTGGCATGAAAAGGCAAGAACTTTTTATGGAATATAATATCCTTTTCCACATTGAAATCAAGTGCCCTTTTCCCGTCAAAATTTAGTTTTTGGGTGCTTTTCACTTCTTGGACCAAAGAGTGGATTTCTTCCACAGGAATAATTTCTGGATCAGCCCCAAGAAGACCTAAAATTAGAGCATAATCTGTTGCGTGCCCTTTACCTGTTAAGGATAGTGAACCGTATACATTGACGGTAATAGATTCTACTTTATCAAATTGCCCATCTTTCCTTAATTCTGAAATCCATCTTTCCGAGGCCCGCCAAGGACCCAAAGTATGGGAGCTGGAAGGCCCTATGCCAATCTTTAGCATATCAAAAACACTAATGCTCTCTCTTTGCGCCATATTCTTCAATCTAGTCAAATACTAAAGTACAAAGTTAGATTGAGGAAACTATTGTTTTCAATTTTGATTTGTTTAGGGTCTACATCAAAGGGTTTGTGTAACAAAGAATGACATCCTGTCAGTTTTTATCCCTTGGCATATTGTTTGTCATTAACAGAGTGATTGAAAAATTAAGCACTTAAATTTTAAAACATATAAAATGAGTAAGATTATTGGAATAGATTTGGGTACTACCAACTCCTGTGTCTCCGTGATGGAAGGTAATGAGCCAGTAGTAATTCCAAATGCAGAAGGTAAAAGAACTACACCATCCGTGATTGCTTTTGTGGATGGCGGTGAAATAAAGGTTGGGGATCCTGCCAA
Organism: Maribacter cobaltidurans; assembly: GCF_002269385.1. NCBI lineage: Bacteria > Pseudomonadati > Bacteroidota > Flavobacteriia > Flavobacteriales > Flavobacteriaceae > Maribacter > Maribacter cobaltidurans. Next base: position 109,635 of record NZ_CP022957.1, on the reverse strand, counting down.
AAGACAGGCGGTTACCAATCCGCATAAAACTATTTACTCCATAAAACGATTTATGGGTAATAAATTTTCCGAGTCGGAAAAAGAGGCAAAAAGAGTTCCTTATAAGGTTACAAAAGGTGATAATGATACTCCGCGCGTGGATATTGATGGTCGTTTGTACACACCACAGGAATTGTCCGCTATGATTCTTCAAAAAATGAAGAAAACGGCAGAGGATTATTTGGGGCAGGATGTTACCCGTGCGGTAATTACCGTACCTGCTTACTTCAATGACTCTCAAAGGCAGGCAACAAAAGAAGCCGGTGAAATTGCGGGTCTAACAGTGGAGCGAATCATTAATGAACCTACCGCGGCTTCTTTGGCTTACGGATTGGATAAAAAGGATACCGATCAAAAGATAGTGGTATTTGACTTTGGTGGTGGTACACATGACGTTTCCATATTGGAATTAGGAGACGGTGTTTTTGAAGTATTGGCTACTGATGGGGATACCCACTTAGGAGGTGATGACGTTGATCAAAAAATAATAGACTGGTTGGCTGAAGAGTTCAAAGCGGAAGAAGGATTGGATTTACGAGATGACTCTATGGCCTTACAACGATTACGTGAGGCAGCTGAAAAAGCGAAAATTGAGTTATCTTCTTCAGCACAGACTGAAATCAACTTGCCATATGTTACGGCTACCGCATCCGGTCCTAAACACTTGGTACGTACCTTGACGCGATCAAAATTTGAGCAATTGATAGCCGATTTGGTAAAAAGAACGATTGAGCCTTGTGAAACAGCATTGAAATCTGCAGGACTCTCAAAAAGTGATATCGATGAGATTATTTTGGTAGGGGGGTCTACAAGAATTCCTGCCGTACAAGAGGCCGTTGAAAAATTCTTTGGTAAGAAGCCTTCCAAAGGTGTGAATCCGGATGAGGTTGTTGCCATTGGGGCTGCTATACAAGGTGGTGTTTTGACCGGAGATGTTAAGGATGTATTACTTTTAGATGTTACACCACTTTCACTAGGTATCGAAACTATGGGAAGTGTAATGACCAAATTGATCGAGGCGAACACGACCATACCTACAAAGAAATCACAGGTATTCTCGACTGCCGCTGATAATCAGCCTTCCGTGGAAATACATGTGCTACAGGGTGAGCGACCTATGGCCGCTGATAATAAAACCATTGGAAAGTTCCACTTGGATGGAATTCCACCAGCACCTAGGGGAACACCTCAAATTGAAGTAACATTTGATATCGATGCCAATGGTATCATCAAGGTTTCCGCAACCGATAAGGCAACCGGAAAATCCCAAGATATTAGAATCGAGGCTTCTTCCGGATTGACCGAGGAAGAAATCAAAAAGATGAAAGCCGAAGCAGAAGCAAATGCGGAGAGCGATAAAAAAGCTAAGGAGACTGCCGATAAGCTGAATGAGGCCGATGGTATGATTTTTCAGACTGAAAAGCAACTTTCCGAATTTGGCGATAAATTGTCCGATGACAAGAAGAAACCTATAGAAGAAGCATTGGCCGAATTGAAAAAGGCTTACGAATCCAAAGATTTGGCGGTTATTACTCCTGCTTTGGACAAAATCAACCAAGCTTGGAAAGTAGCCTCTGAAGAGATGTACAAGGCACAGGCCGAAGCACAACAGGGGGGAGCAACCCAGGGAGAGCCTACGGCAGATAGCGGTAACGCATCCGAAGGTGATAACGTTGAGGACGTAGACTTCGAAGAAGTCAAGTAGCCCGTCCTGAGCGAAGTCGAAGGGTAGACTTCGAAGAAGTCAAGTAAGAGATTATCATAACTATCTCATAATGAAAAAAGGAGCGATTTTAATCGCTCCTTTTTTATTTTGGAATGTAATTTGTTTGGGGAGCTAATTGAGTTAATTTTGTAGTATGATAAAAAACTACATCGGTGTTTTAGTATTGATGATATTCGTTTTGCCATTATCTGTTTTTGGTCAGGAAGTAAGAATTTTTACGTTGGAAGATTTTGACTTAAAGGATAGTGTCAAAACTTGTTTGGTCAGCACTAAGTATGGCAAGGAGGAGTATGACTTTAACCGAAAGGGATTATTGACCAAGTCCGTTACCCGTTATAATGAAGCCGATTATGATGTAGTTTACTATAAGTATCGGGATAGTCTTTTAGTTGAAAAGAGATCGGAAACCTATAGGGACAATAAATTTGACCCAAGTACTTCCATTGCCCATTTTTTCGAATTGGATACTACTGAAAACAGAAAGATTACAGAAAAAATCATTTCGTATGATAAGGAATTTCTGGACCAATATGTCTATACCTATGATGATAAGGGGGATTTGACTAAAATGGTTAGAATCAATAATGAAGGTACGGATGAAACATTGGTGGAATACAAGAAATATAAAGGAGAGTTCACTATAACCTATTTATTGAACGAAGTACCCTTAAAATCGATTAGAACCTCCTATCAGAAAAAAAATGGGGAGAATCAAAAAATCGTGCTTACCAAGGAGTTTTTAAAAGGAGAAGGCAACAAGGCGTATGAGGAAGTCTTTAATGAAAAGGATATGTTGCTTGCGCGGCAGGAATTTGAATATGACGCCACTGCCAAAAAATTTATTCCTACCATAAGGACTTCATATGAATATGACGAAAAAGGTATGCTGGTAGAAGAAGTTACCCGTGGTGACAATCTGTTGGATAAAAAGGAATATATCTACCAATATGATAAGGAAGAGGGAGGCAATTGGGTAAAGCAAATTATAACTCCGGAAAATGCTTATGTTACCAGAAAGATTACCTATTACAAACAGGAAAAAAAAGAAAAGTAGCCTAGTTAGGGTTCTTTTCCCATTCTTCTTTTAAAAGACCATAGCAACAGGTGTTTCTTTTAAATCCGTCCAAAAGATAGACATCCTTTCTTAAAATACCTTCCAAGGTACACCCTAGTTTTTCAACGGCTCTTCTAGATTTCAGGTTACGTTCGTCAACTCTAAATTCCACCTTTTCAAAACCGAGGTCCATAAAGGCATAGTGCAACATTAATTTTTTCATTTCGGCATTTAGACCTGTTCCCTGAAATTCCTTGCCAATCCAGGTAGAGCCTATATGCAGTACCTTATTGCCCCAATGAATGTTCATATATCTGGAACTGCCCGCATATTTCGATAGTTTTTTATCATAAATGATAAAGGGAATCGCAGACTTTTGGTCTTGGTGTTCCAAGGCTAGGGTAACGTATTTTTTAAGAGACTCGGGAGTTTCAATATCGGATGGGGAATATTGAACCAATTTTTTTTCGGAAGCCACTGGAATTAAGTACTGATAATTTTCCAAGTTCAGGGGCGATAGCTTTACTCTTTCGTTTTCAAGAATAATTTCCATATCAATCAGCTAGGGAATTAATAATTTCTTTTTTCAGTTCGTGTCCGCCTTCAAATGTAATTTTTTCCGCTTTACCTTTAAATAACTCTATTAATTTATTGTTTTCCTCTTTAAGTCTATCGGTATTGATATACTCATCTTCAGTACCCACAATCGAGTATATTTTAGTTTGATTTTCAAATAGACTATTAAAGTCCTTTGCGGACAGTTCATTGGGCAGTCCACCTGCATATAAAACTAGTTTTTCACATTGTAATCCTGTTTTTGCAATGAGCCTTGTTGCAATTGAAACCCCTTGGGAAAAACCCAGTACAATTAAATTACATCGTTTTGGAATACTTTCGTTTTCGATAACTTTTTCTATATAGTTTAGAACATTTTGGGTTTCTTGTTCCCTGTCCACACGAGTCAACCAGCTGGCCCCAACATGTCTGTATTGGTTGTTCAAATAATATTTTGAAGGTGCCTGTGGGGCAATTATGTAATTCTTCAAAGGATTTAACTCATCAAAATATCTAAGGAAATATTTGCTCAAAAAGCCAATACCATGAAAGACCAACCAAACATTTTTTGTTTCTGAACCCAGTTCGTTGAGCGTTTCATAAGAATTGGTATGTTGGTATTGTACTTGTTTTATATGGGTATTCATAAATCTGATGCCTTTGTTTCTATCTCTTGGGTTTCTATTCCTTAATTTTGCACAAAAAAGTATGGGCGATCACAAAGATAAGATTCTTGAGGTGTGCAACACTTCTTCCAGGAATACCTTAATGGAAACCTTGGATATAGTGTATGTGGAATTGGGCGAGGATTATTTAGTAGCAAAAATGCCCGTTACCCCCAAGGTGCATCAACCAGATGGAGTTTTGCATGGAGGCGCTATGGTGGCTTTGGCGGAAAGTGTAGGCAGTATGGCTTCCTATATATTTCTAAATGCTGCTGAGTTTTTTGTAAGGGGGATTGAAATTTCCGCTAACCATGTTAAGAGCATCAAAGAAGGATACGTTTTTGCAAAGGCTTCCTTTATTCATAAGGGGAGAACGACCCAAGTTTGGGATATAAGAATAACCAATGAAGATGATCAATTAATATCTGTTTGTAAATTGACCACCATAGCCTTGCCAAAAAAATAATATGTTAACCTCTCTTATTGAAAAGGCACGAGATCATTATTTGCAGCAACTCCCTTTTGTACTCTACAGAAAACCAAAGGAAGCCAAAATCAATGGAATTTTTCAAAGTGATGATGTATTACATGGGGTTACGGATTTCAGTGAAAGTGGTTTTGTTTTCGCACCCTTTGATGATGATGATACCGTTATTTTAATCAAGGTCGATGAAAAGCTAGAGGAAATTATTCAGCCTGCTCATATCCAGGCAACATTGGATACGGTTGAAGTTACTGATGATGTTTTTGCAAAGGGGGCCTTTGTGGATATGGTAGAAAAAGCCAAAGATGTAATCCATAGCGGTGATATAGAAAAAGTGGTGGTTTCCAGAAAAAAAGAGTTGCCAGTTTCTGCCTCGGCCATAGATATATTCATGAAATTGGTCGGTACCTATGAAAACGCATTTTGTTATTTATGGCATCATCCCAAAATTGGCACCTGGTTAGGTGCCACACCGGAAATTTTAATAAAAAGTACCGGAAATTCTTTTACTACCATGTCATTGGCAGGAACTCAATTGGCCAATGGAACAGATCCTGTTCCCACTTGGGGCGAGAAGGAACTGGAAGAACAACAATTAGTGACCGATTATATCGGAAGAGTTTTGGAGGGAAAAGTCACGAAACTAGAAATTGGTGTCAAAGAGTCCGTAAGGGCAGGTCGTCTATGGCATTTAAGAACTAAAATAACGGGAAATTTCAAAAAAGGTGAGCTGGGAAGTTTGATTAGGTCATTACATCCCACATCGGCCGTATGTGGAATACCAAAGGATAGGGCCAAAAAATTCATAATGGAGCATGAAAGCTATAACCGGTTATTTTATACGGGGTTTTTGGGTGAACTAAACCTTACAAAAGAATTTTCGAGGAACTCAAATTCAAGAAATCAAGAAAATAATGCATATAGGTCTGTCCGAACCGCCACAGAGCTTTTTGTAAACCTGCGTTGTATGATGTGGGAGCCAGGTAAGGCAACTTTGTTTGTTGGTGGAGGTATTACTGCGGGGTCAAATCCGCAAAAGGAATGGGAGGAAACCGAAAACAAAAGTCAGACTCTTTTAAAAGTACTTTTGGATTAACCCTTAAGCTTTTGGTTTATGAAGTTTAGAGGTATTATTTTTGTACACTGATGAAGTATTCCATAATACCCGTGGTCCAATCGATAATTGGACATTGCCAGGTCAATGACATTAAAAACATTGTCATTTCACCGGGCTCCAGAAATGCACCATTGACCCTTTCCTTTACGAACGATTCTTTTTTTAAATGTTTTAGCATCGTAGATGAGCGTTCTGCGGCATTCTTTGCTTTGGGCATGGCACAAAATTTAAAGCAGCCCGTTGTTTTGGTGTGTACCTCCGGAAGTGCCTTACTAAATTATTATCCCGCTATTGCTGAAGCTTTTTACAGTGAGATTCCCTTGATTGTGATTTCGGCGGATAGACCTTCCTACAAAATTGATATAGGCGACGGACAAACCATCCGTCAGGAAAATGTATATGAAAAGCACATTGGATATTCCGCCAATCTAAGACAGGACGTAGTTCATGCTACGCAAAGGATACAAAAATATCGGCCTTCTTGGATTGAAGGGAAAAACCTACAAGATATTCAGACCGATGTTAAAATGTTTAATGAGACCGAAATCAAAAAAACATTGGCAATAGCATTTCAGCATAGACTTCCAGTTCATATAAATGTTCCTTTGGAAGAGCCTTTGTACGAGACAGAGGAAACCCAATTGGAGCTTCCGGAGGTGGTCACTGTTGAAGACGAAAATCCGGGCAATATACCACAAGTGTTTTTGGACGCTTGGAACAATTCAGAACGTAAAATGGTTTTGGTAGGGGTGAATCCTCCCAACATGTTTGAGCAGGAAATTTTGAATAAATTAGGTGAGGATCCATCGGTGCTCGTTTTTACGGAAACCACCTCCAATCTGCATCATCCCAATTTTTTCAACAGTATAGATTCTATACTTGCACCCATTGAATTGAGTAAGGAAGGACAGGAATTGTTTTTGGATCTAAAACCTGAAATTTTGTTAACCTTTGGAGGGCATGTAGTTTCTAAAAAAATCAAGGCTTTCCTAAGAGAGTATAGGCCACAACATCATTGGCATATTGGTATGACCAAAGCCAATGACACTTATTTTTGTTTGAGTCAACATTTTAAGATACCTGTAAATAGATTTTTTGAATCGGTTTACGGGCATGAGCAAAAGAAATCTTCTGACTATCGGGAAAAATGGATAGGGATACGCAACAGATATCAAATGAAAAGAAAGAAGTATTTAAAGGAAATACCCTTTTGTGATTTTTTGGTTTTCGATAAAGTTTTAAAATCCGTTCCAGAAAACTTTCAATTACATTTGGCCAATAGTTCAACCATCAGGTATACGCAGTTATTTTCCTTAGAACAATCACTCAAGGTCCATTGTAATAGGGGAACCAGTGGAATAGATGGAAGTACCTCTACGGCCGTAGGTGCATCTGTATACAATCAATCACCCACTTTATTGGTCACTGGGGACCTCAGTTTTTTCTATGATGGAAATGCTTTATGGAATGATTATGTCCGAAATGATTTTCGAATAATACTTATAAATAACGGCGGAGGAGGTATTTTCAGAATATTGCCAGGCCGAAAGGATACGGAAGCCTACGAACGATTTTTTGAAACCAAACATTCTTTAAGCGCATCCAATTTATGTAAGATGTTCAATTTTGAATATACTATTGTAAAGGACGAGAATGAACTGCAGAGTACCTTGATGAATTTCTTTGAACCCTCTGATTTTCCTAGACTATTGGAGATACATACCCCAAGGCTTATCAACAATAAAATTTTGACAGATTATTTTCATTTCATATCTTAGGGAAAATATTAACTATTAACTTAATAAGACACTACAAATTATGAGTAAAAGAGACGAGCTTATTGAAAAATATGCAGCAGACATCAAAGATAAATTTGGTGAAACTGCAGATATGGATTTGCTTACCAAAGTAACCGTTGGTTTGGGACCTTCAATCTATAACCTTGACGCCTCCAAAGTGTCGGGAGGTGATGAGAAAGAGCTTGAGACGGTAAAGAACAATTATTTGATAAAAAAATTAGGCCTAAGTGATGGGCCTCAATTAATGGATGCTATTAAATCCGTAATGGAAAAGTATGGCTCTGCTAATAGAAACAAGCATAGGGCTGTTGTGTATTATATGCTCTGTAAGCATTTCAACAAAGCTTCCGTTTATTAATGGTATCTTCAGATATTTATAAAAGCTGTTTCCTAGGAAACAGCTTTTTTATTTTATGACAATTCTATTGTTCCACCTTTAATTGGTTTAATTTTGCGTTATGATCGAGATTGGAAGAAAAAACAATTTAAAAATTTTAAGGGATACCAGTGTGGGGCTATTTCTTGGCGATGAGGGTGGAAATGATGTTCTTCTGCCCAATAAATATGTGCCCAGTACCTACGAGATTGGTGATGATATTGAAGTTTTTTGTTACCTGGATTATGATGAAAGACCAGTGGCTACCACCTTGGAACCGGATATCATGTTGGGGGAATTCAGATTATTACAGGTAGCTGAAGTAAATGAGTTTGGAGCTTTTATGGATTGGGGTCTTGAAAAGCACTTATTGGTACCTTTTAGGGAACAACGCAATAAAATGAAACAAGGGCAATGGTATGTTGTCCATTGTTATCTGGATGATAAGACCCAAAGGTTGGTTGCTTCCAATAAATTGGACAAGTTTTTGAACAATGACCATCTTAATCTTACCGAGTGGGAAGAAGTAACCTTGGTAGTCACCCGGCAAACAGACTTGGGATGGGAGGTTATTGTGAATGAAAAACATAAGGGATTGGTATACTTCAATGAAGTTTTTAAAACCATAAACATTGGTGATGTAATTCCAGGTTGCGTTAAGAAAATAAGGAAGGACAACAAAATAGATATATCGTTACAACCCCTTGGAAGCAGGGTTCTAGAGCCAGCTGCCAATAAGATTTATAACGTGTTAAAGGAGAATGGGGGATTTTTGCCTTTTCATGACAAGTCGGACCCCGAAGAGATTAGGGATATGTTTCAAATGAGCAAGAAGACTTTTAAAAAGGGATTGGGTACTTTGTACAAAGAAAGAAAAGTTAATTTGGAAAAGGACGGTATCAGTTTGGTGGAATAGAAAATACTAGATGTAAGAAAAAGCTTAAAATGCTGGATTTCAATTTTTTAATCTGAATATTGTGAGCTTATTTTTTGTATAATTTCCCTTTAATCCTATTTTTGTCCCTTGTTGTGGGAAGAAGTGTAATTCCGACTCTTTTTTTACTTAAATTTAGTGTAGTATTAAGATTTAAAAAGTTAACAGTATGCCCTTTATCGAAGAAAGTGATCTTTTAGAGTTGCATAAAGATATAGATAAGGCCCAAATAATCAATGAACGGCTTTTAGATCAAATAAAATTTAAAAATAAGGAGCTTAAAAGAAGTAAGATACAGCGGAATATTTTTGCTGGAATTACTACCTTTTTTTTGATAGGCGGTTTGGCACTTACATCTTTTACCGCTGGATTGAATACTTCCAATTCTTTGGATAAGCAAAACAACAATCTTCTAGTTTCCATTGATAGTTTGGATGCCATAAAATCCAGAATTGATAACTTGAAAGCCCAGAATGACGAATTGAGTTTGGTTAAGGAATTTTACTTGGCTAAGCAATTTCTTGAAAAGGAAATGATTTATTCAGTTCAGGTCAAGTCCTTTGTGGATAATAACGTTACCTTGGCCTCAGAGGCACTTACCAACACTTTGTTCGTAAAAACAAATCCATTTTATTCCTATTCGCTTGGCACTTTTGAGACTCTTGAAGAGGCACAATCTTTTAGAAAGCAATTGGTAGATATCGGTTTTGAGGATGCTTTTGTGGCTTCTTATAAAGAAGGTAAAAGAGTACAAATAGAAGACCCTTATTAGTGACCAAATTTAAGGCGTGGATAAATGCCGCAAGGCTAAGAACCCTTCCTCTTTCCATATCCGGTATACTTGTTGGATCTGCATTGGCAAGTTACTATGGTAATTTTGATTTGGTCATCTTTTGGTTGGCCATTTTCACGACTATAGGATTTCAAGTCACTTCAAATTTTGCCAATGATTATGGAGATGGTATTAAGGGTACTGACAATCAAAATAGGATAGGTCCCAAAAGAATGTTACAAAGTGGTCTTTTATCCAGAAAGGCCCTCAAAAGGGGTATAGTTGTTTCCATTATAATAGATGTTTTACTGGTCGTTTCACTCTTATTTTTTTCCTTTGGTAGGGACGAATTAGGTTGGATACTCTTTTTTTTGATTTTGGGTGGGCTAAGTATTTGGGCCGCTATAAAATATACCATTGGGAAAAATGCTTATGGTTATCAAGGTCTGGGTGATATTTTTGTTTTCTTATTTTTTGGCTTGGTGGGCGTATTGGGAAGTATGTTTCTATTTATAAAGACTATTCCTTTAAGTTCGTTATTTCCTGCTATTGCTATTGGACTATTAAGTGCAGCTGTACTCAATCTGAATAACTTGCGGGACCATCAATCAGATAAGGAGTCCGGAAAAAATACCCTTGTGGTTAAAATAGGTTTTTTAAACGGAAAATTATATCATCTTGTATTATTGGCCGTGGCCTTCTTATCAATTTTGATGTTTATGATAATCACTGCTAATAATTGGAAGGAGTACATTGGATTACTCGCATTTATTCCAATTATTTTCCATGCAACAAAAGTTAAAAGCATTAAAAATCCGGCTATGCTGGATCCAGAACTCAAAAAATTGGCATTAAGTACTTTTTTAATGGCGTTGCTGTTTTATTTTAGTTATTACAATTTTTCGTAGTTTTGGACGTTAACCCACTAAACCAATAACAATTTTGGAACAACCTATTAAAATACTTATAGTAGAGGACAATGTGATCATCGCGGATGATATGCAGTCTATGTTGGAGGAGATTGGTTATGAAATTGTAGACAATGTTATCGTTTATGAACAAGCTGTTGAGGTGTTGAAAACCCAACAGGTAGACCTTGTCCTAATTGATATTATTCTTGCCTCGGACAAAACTGGTATCGATCTTGGGAAACACATCAGGGAAAATTATGATATTCCATTTATTTTTGTAACCTCGAACTCGGATCGAGCCACCGTCGAAAACGCAAAGACCGTTAAACCAAATGGTTATTTGGTAAAACCTTTTGAGCAACAGGACTTATATACATCTATAGAAATTGCTTTATCCAATTTCATATATGGAAAACAGGCTTCTGGGAATTCTGCCAATAGTTCAGCAAATTCCAATGAAGATGTACCTATGAGCAATTCTATTCTTAAGGATTCTATATTTGTCAAAAAACAGCATCTATACTATAGAATTCAATTTGGGGATATACAATTTATTAAAGCCGATAATGTTTATTTAGAGGTGAATACGGCTGACAAAAAATTCTTGGTTCGTTCTCCCTTGAAGGATTATTTGGAGAAATTACCCCAAAATAAGTTTTACAGGGCGCACAAATCATACATTGTTAATGTAGATCATATAGATGCGATTAACTCAAAGGATATTATGATCAACAATACCTTGATACCTATATCCAAGGACTTTAAAGAGTTCATCATTTCTGCTATGAATTCTTGATTGATTGTGAGGGGTTAATTCCCTAGCAACCAATCTTTATTGTCGATAAAGTGCTTAAAAAATCAGTTGAAATGAATAGTTTTCCGTTCAACTGCTTCTTCACAACAAAAATTCGACATTACACAACATTAACGCACAACAGGGGATTGTAAATAATATTTTTGTTATAAGGGTATTTAATAATCCATTGGGAATGTCGATTAAAAAGAGTTCAATAATAAACCTCATATTAGGTTATTGGACGGACTCGATTCAGGTTTAATTCTCATGACAGGATTATACGTATTATCTTTTCATGAATTGATTAGGTTTGCCCCATTGTTTTGAACATGATATGAAGAAAAGCTTTTTGGTACTTTATTTAGGCGTGCTTTGGTTTTTGTTTTCTCCTTCTGGGGTTAACGCACAAGAGGTGCCATCCCAAAGCGAGAATTACTTTCAGAAATTCAAGGAACTTTCCAGTTCCGAAAGCCGTACCGATTTTTTCTTTGATACCTCGAACAGATACAACCAAAACTCTGCATATGATTGGTTGGATACGGTAAACGTATACTTAAACAGTTCTCAAAAGACTAATGATAGTATGGCCGTGGCCGATTATCAACTGATCCAATCCAAAATTTATTATGACTTGGGTGATTATGAGAAGAGTTTGGCTATTGCCAAAGATTTGTATGATGATATGGAAGGTTACCCCATAGAAAGGAAATCGCTTATCCTTAATATTATGGACGATGACTATTCTAAATTGGAGTTATATGATAAGCAAATTGAAACACGGAGGTATAAAAGGGAATTGCAACTAACGGAAAATGTTTCGTTTTATGATATTTATTCTAGCCTTGGTCAGCATAGAAAAGCTATGGAAGACTATATGACCGAGGAAAAGAAAAATATTGAGGATGGTGATTTTTATGCCCAGGCAGTTTACAACAACAATATTGGGAACTATCTACGGTTGGACAAATCAACCCCAACTGCCCTAAGTTATTTTAATAAGGCAAACGCACTAATAGACGTTTATTTTAGTGATATAATAAATGCGAAAACTGCTAATGAAATTAACGAAGGCAATCATTTAAAGGGAGTAATTCTTGGAAATATTGGTAAATGTTATGTACAACTAAAGGAATATAAAAAAGCGATTCCATATTTAGAGGAAAGTATATCGTTGATTAAAAAGCACAATACGGGCAAAGTTTCCACGGAGTTGGTGGAAAACACCTTGGAAGTTGCGGAATGTTACCTTCAGCTAAACGATTACGAGAAGGCCACGGATTATTTGAGCAACGATCTTACACCTGTAAAAATTAAAAATGTCCTCAAAAAAAATAGCTTATTCGCTTCCTATTATGATCGAACCGGCGATTTTAAAAGTGCCAACGAATACCTAAAACAGAACAATAGGATCAGGGACTCCTTGGATGAAAACGATACCAATATCAAGAGCCAACAGTTGGAATCCGTACTAAAACAGGATTTGGAGAACTCTAGGAAATTGATGGAGGTGCAAAAAGCCGATTTGGAAAAATCCAGAAATGAAATTCTTGAAAAGGACGAGCGTATAAACCTGGTTTTTATTTCCTTGATTTTTACCTTGCTAGGTTTCTCCGGTTTGGTATATGCCTATTTAAAAAGTATTAAAAACCAAAGATTGATTGCAGAACAAAAACATTTTATTGAGAATTCTCTAATAGAGAAGGATTCTTTATTAAAGGAAATCCACCATAGGGTAAAGAACAATCTCCAAATGGTTTCCAGTTTGTTGAGCCTCCAGACTAAAAATACCAAAAGCAAAGCCGCCATTGTAGCTCTGGAAGAGGGTAAAAGTAGAGTTAAAGCTATGGCACTAATTCATCAAAAGTTATATCAGAACGAGGACTTATCCGTTATAGAAATGCAAGGATATATTGAGAGTTTGATCAATAGTGTGCAATCCGTTTATAAAAAAGGGGGACATAACATTAATATTACCATAGATGCCGAGGGTGTAGAGCTGGACATAGACCGGGCAATTCCGTTCGGACTTATTCTTAATGAACTAGTCTCCAATTCTTTTAAATATGCCTTTCCACATGATGAGGAAAATGGCAAGATCTATATACATCTCAGAAAAATACAAGGACAGGAAGGTTTTTTTGAATATACGGACAATGGTGTTGGACTTCCAGAAGATTCTGACGAAAGGGCCAATTCCTCCATGGGTATCCGTTTGATGAATCGACTTGCCAATCAATTGCAAACTACACTAAACACGGATAGGACGGCAGAAGGAGTCCGTTTTTGGTTTCACTTTAAGTAAGCCCTACCTAACCTTGCTTTTAAGAACAATTTTGTGCAAAAGCTTGGGAAAAAATCTTTTAAGGTAAATACCATATTTTTCCTTTCCGCCAATATATACCTCAAAGTTTTTCCTCTGTATCGCCTTAATTATTTTTTTGGCACAGTCTTCTGCGGAAATTCCATTTTTTGTGGCATTGTCGTTCGAACCGGAGGTACTTCCATCTCCCACCAAGGCATTTTTAGAAATATTTGTTTGAACGAATCCCGGGCAGACGAGGGTAACGTCAATATTATCACTTTCATGTTCCATTCTCAAGGAATCAAAGAATCCGTGCAGGGCATGTTTTGAACCACAATAACCAGATCGATAGGGGGAGGAAAATTTACCCATTAGACTGGTAATGGTTACGTAATGACCTGTATTTTTCTCGATAAAATAGGGAAGCAAGGACTTGGATAATTGTATGGTTCCCAAGTAATTGATGTTTATCATTTCTTGAAATACTTCAAATGATGTATCCTTGATTAAGGAGCGCTGACTAATACCACCATTATTGATGAGGATATCGATACTTCCATAAAAGTACTGGGCCTTCTTTGGCATTAGTTCCAAATCTTTAAAATTGCCCAAATCCAAAGAAAGAATAGCAACGTTTTCCGGATACGTACATTTGTTTTTTACACGCTCCAATTCGGTTATTCTTCTGGCCGATATTATTAGTTTGGCACCTATCTCATTGAGTTGATATGCAAGGGCCTCACCAATTCCCGAAGAAGCCCCGGTAATCCAAATTATCTTATCCTTTATACTCTTCATGGTTTCTTTATTGAATGTCAAAATATAACTAAATTTGAAGGATTCAACTTAAATCAGAGTAAAGGATTTTGTGTTGAACAAAACGATTCTGGATTTAAGATGAAAGCAAGTTTCAAAAAGTACATACTTAATTTCAAGCGACCCAGTGGAACTTCTCGCGGTACTTTAAGGATAAAGGAAACATGGTTCTTGATTTTGGAGGAGGATGGAAAGTCGGGAATAGGTGAATGTGGTCTTTTTAGGGGGCTAAGCTATGATGACGTTCCGGAATATGAAGAAAAGTGTAGATGGGTCGAGGATAACATTCACTTAGACAAGTCGGTACTTTTGCAAGAATTGTTGGATTTTCCCAGTATCCAGTTTGGATTGGAACAAGCTTATTTATCATTGGAAAGTGAAAATCCATTTGAACTTTTTCAAACCTCCTTTCTTTTTGAAAACAAACCAATACCTATCAACGGTCTTATTTGGATGGGAGATACCGGGTACATGAAGGAGCAAATCCAGGAAAAACTGGAACAGGGTTTTTCGTGTATCAAAATGAAGATAGGAGCAATCGATTATAGGGAAGAATTGTCTTTGTTGGAATCCATACGCAAGGACTTTTCCTGTGATGAAATAGAACTTCGAGTCGATGCCAATGGGGCATTTTCTCCTGATGAGGCGTTGGACAAGTTGAATGAACTTGCGCAGTTTTACCTTCATTCCATAGAGCAACCTATAAAGCAGGGAAATTGGAAGGCTATGAGGGGGCTTTGCCAAAATACACCCTTGCCAATTGCTTTGGACGAGGAATTGATTGGTGTAAACACGTTGAAAGAAAAGGAAGAGTTGTTGTTAAAAATAGAACCGCAGTACATTATTTTAAAGCCCAGTTTGGTAGGAGGTTTTGGGGGAAGCAGGGAATGGATAGATTTGGCCGAAAAATACCAAATTGGATGGTGGATAACCAGTGCTCTGGAAAGTAATATAGGTTTAAATGCCATTGCCCAATGGACGGCCACCTTAAACAATATAATGCCACAAGGATTGGGAACAGGAGCGTTGTTCACCAATAATTTTGAAAGTCCGTTAGAAGTAAAAAAAGGGGGGCTGTATTATAACAGGGAAAATATCTGGGAAAATAATTTAATATTGAATTTATGTATATAGAACAGGCATATAAAGGCGATAATGCAGCTTGGAAGGTCATTTTGACAGTCCTAATCAGTACGGGGATTTTTATTGTGAATTTCATCTTTTTTTTGATGATTTCTCCCGAGGATTTAGAGAAGACCTATGAGTTGATGAAGAAATTACCTCCCATCGTAAATCTTGTTTCTAACCTTGCACCGTTTATATTTCTATTACTTGTCTTGATTTTAATGGTTGTTTTTTTGCACAAGCGAAGCTTTATTTCCTTGACGACGGCAAGAAATAAAATAGACTTTTCAAGAGTTCTTTTTTCTACAGGGTTAACAATTCTCCTCACCTTGGTTTTTTTTGCGGTAGGGTATTTTATAAACCCGGTTGATATTGAATGGAATTTTAAACCACTAAAATTTCTGGTTTTAGTTGTTGTAAGCTTAATTCTCTTCCCATTTCAAATTGGTTTCGAGGAGTATCTTTTTAGAGGTTATCTAATGCAACAGATTGGAATTTTAGTAAAAAACAAATGGTTCCCATTACTGTTAACTTCAATAATGTTTGGATTGATGCATTCTGCAAATCCAGAAGTCGCTGAAATGGGTTATATAACTATGGTTTTATACATCGGTTTTGGTTTATTAATGGGTATAATGACCTTAATGGACGATGGATTGGAATTGGCACTTGGGTTTCACCTTGGTAATAACCTAATGGCGGCTTTGTTGGTTACCTCCGATTGGTCGGCAATTCAGGCAGATTCGTTATTTAGAAATACAGCAGAGAGTGCAACAGGTGACATAGTCCAAGAAATGCTAATTTCTGTTTTTGTTACTTTCCCTCTAATTTTATTTGTGTTGTCAAAAAAATACAAATGGACGAACTGGAAAGAAAGGCTGACGGGTAAGGTATTGGAAAAGGAAGAATTTCTGGCCCAGGAAAACAATCTATAAGCATGACGTTTTCAAAGGTGCATCCCAATTTTAAAATAAATGGGATACCCATTTCCAAAGATGAACTGTCTGAAGTGGCCTATAGCTTTATAAAAGAAGGGAAGCCTTATCAGGAAAGTATTGGTAATTTTCTGTTGGATTGGATATCGCCAACCGATCATATCTTTGTAAAAACATCAGGTTCAACAGGTAAACCAAAGACGATTACCCTACTCAAAGAGCATATGCGGAACAGTGCTCGAGCAACGGGCGAATATTTCAATTTGTTTTCAGGAAATGTCTGTTTACTCTGTTTGCCCTGTGAATATATTGCAGGAAAGATGATGATGGTACGTGCTTTGGTATTGGGACTGGATATTCATATCACTGAACCAAACTCCAAACCATTACAAAGAGTTGAAAAATCCAAAACCTTTGATTTCTGTGCTATGGTCCCATTGCAGGTCCAAGCTTCTTTGGAAGAGCTTGAACGTATTGATAAGCTCATTGTAGGCGGAGCCCGATTATCGAATGAAATAAGGAATAAATTGTCACAAAGGCGAATGAAAGCTTATGAGACCTATGGCATGACGGAAACTATCACTCACGTGGCCATAAGGGAAATTGTCTCAAAACCTGAACAACAACCTTTCCAGGCATTGCCCAATGTACATTTTTCATTGGATGAAAGGGGATGTTTAGTGATAGAGGCACCTAAAGTGTCTTTGGAAAAAATAGTAACCAATGATATGGTGGAATTACTTTCGAACACTGAATTTATATGGTTGGGAAGATACGACAACGCGATTAACTCTGGAGGAATAAAATTGTTTCCAGAGATTGTAGAAGGTAAATTGCAATCCTTTTTGAATAGGCCTTTTATGATTGGGGCTATAGAGGATAAGGTGTTGGGACAAAAATTAATTCTAGTCCTTGAAACGGACAACCCAGATGAAATCAAAATAAAAGATTTAAATTCAGTACATAGTTTGGAACCTTACGAACGTCCTAAAAATATAGTTTATCTTAAGGAGTTTATTAGAACCGATACTGGAAAAATACAACGAGACCTAACCTTGAAAAAGGCATTAAATAATTAACAAATACCAATTACTAATATGAGAAGAACTTTATTCTTTTTGATCTTATGCTTCGCATTTAATCTTAATGCACAAAGAATTTTAAATGAACAAGAACGTGCAAAAGTTGTAGATGAAATCCTTGATGACCGTTTCAATAACCTTTTGCCAAAACTCATGGATGCCGCGAACATCGATATGTGGGTAGTGATATCCAGGGAATATAATGAGGACCCGGTCCTGCGCACCATGTTACCAGCCACCTGGTTGAATGCAAGAAGAAGGACTATTCTTTTATTTTATAGGGACAAGAGCAAGAACACTATTGAAAAATTGGCAGTAGCTCGTTACAACGTGGGAAAAAATATTGAATCAGCTTGGGAAAAGGAAAAGCAACCGGACCAGTGGAAACGATTGATGGAGTTGATTTCGGAAAGAAACCCAAAGCGAATTGGGCTCAACTATTCCAAGGACCATAACATTGCAGACGGATTGGATAAAACCGATTATGATGCCTTTATGGCCAATTTACCCAAAAAATTCACTTCAAAAGTAGTATCCGCGGAACAATTGGCCGTTCGATGGATAGAGACTAGGACGGAGCGTGAAATGGTAATCTACAATCAATTGGTGGATATTACTCATGACATCATTGCCGAGGCCTTCTCTGAAAAAGTGATTACTCCAGGCATAACCACGACTTCCGATGTGGTCTGGTGGATGCGCCAAAAGGTTACGGATTTAGGTTTGGAAACATGGTTTCATCCTACGGTAGATGTACAACGTAGTAGTGCTGACCAGAATTCTGAATTTTATTCGTTTTCTGATAAACCTGACGAGATGGTCATCCTTCCTGGCGATTTGCTGCATTGTGATTTTGGGATCACGTATCTGCGTTTGAATACGGATTGTCAAGAATTGGCTTATGTTTTGAAGCCTGAAGAAAAGAAAGCTCCGGATTTTTTGGTAAACGGACTTAAAGATGGGAATAAAGTACAGGATTTCTTGACCAGTAATATGATTGTCGGAAGGACGGGAAATGAGATACTTGCGAAATCACTTGCCGAAGCAAAGGCGGCTGGATTAAGGCCTTCCATTTATACACATCCGCTTGGAATGTACGGACATTCCGCCGGCACCACCATAGGTATGTGGGATAGTCAAGGAGGAGTTATGAAAGACGATGGTGAAAACTACCCCTTAAACCCGAATACGGTGTATGCCATTGAATTGAACACTACGGTTACAATTCCTCAGTGGGAGCGGGACATTCGAATCATGTTGGAGGAAGCGGGCTTTTATGGTCAAGATGGTTTTAGGTATGTGAATGGCAGGCAAACAGAATTGTTGTTGATTCCCAGGGTAAAAGGGCATCAGGGGAATTAGAGGTTTCTGAAAATTATTTATTTTGAGGGCATGAAACGGAAATTCGAAATTAGCCGAAAACTATGGGCCTTGACATTGCTTGTCATAATGTTCCATGGAATCATTATCGGTCAAACCGTTATAAAGGGAACCGTAACGGATGCGGACACGGGACTTCCTTTGCCCTATGTGAACATAGGCTTTATAGAACGTGGCCTTGGAATCGTATCTGAGGAAGATGGCACTTTTAACTTTTCATTTGATTCAACTTTACTAACAGAGAATGATACCCTAAAAATATCCTCTCTTGCCTACAAGGAATATAGAATACCATTTACGGAGGTACTAAGGTTGCCTAAATTTTTTGAAGTAAAATTGGAACCGGAAATCATTAGTTTAAATGAGGTAGTTTTAACCGCAGATAAAAGGAAAAGAAGGAACAAGACCGAAAAAATGGTTGGATATTCTAATGTGGGAAAGTCAAAGATTGGTTCTTGGGAGGGAAAAGGAGCACTTGGAGGTGAACTAGTCACTAAAATCTATGTTTCCAAAAAGGAACGACAGCTGAATACCTTTTACTTTTATATTTTGGAAAACAAGTCAGATAGTCTGTTAGTGCGCATTAATATCTATGATGGTAAAACTATAGTCCCTGAACGTAAACTTATCTCAAAGAATATTTTTTATACCATAAAGACAAAAAAAGGAAAGGTAGGGGTAGATTTAAGGCCATACAATATTATCGTACATGATGATTTTAGTATTGGTATAGAGCTTATCAAAAGCTATGGTAATGAACATGGACTTATAGTTGCAGGGGACGATAGGCCAGGGGTCTCCTTTCGAAGGTATGCAAGTCAGGGGAATTGGAAAAGGCATCCAAAAGATGCCTTGACATATTTTTTAAGTACTTCATTATTGGAAGAATCAGAAGATGAAGAGGATGTAGTATTGTTAGAGGAAAACTTAGTATCTAACTATTCTAGTGAGCAATTACTACAAGGTATGGGTAGGAATATTGGTATGGTTAGTGGGTTTGTGTTTAAAGAAGGCGAAAAGGTGCGGGGGGTAAAAGTTCAAAATCTATTATCGAAAGAGGTAACCACTACTGATGAGAGCGGTAGATATACCATAAAGGCCAAAGTTGGGGACCAATTGGAATTCTCCTATCCTCCTATGCAAAGTGAGCTTAGAACCGTATTGGAAACAACTTTTGCCATTAACGTAGCACTTGAGGAACAGGTCTTTGAATTGGAAGAAGTTACTGTAACTAGTTCTGGAAAGAAAAAAAGAACACAAGAAGAATTGTTTAGGGATTATGATGTGGATAAAGACATTATAAAAACATCCTTTGGTATCTATAGTAAGGAGTCCCAAGGGTATGACATGCAAATTTTGGATGAGAGTGAATTTTCAACAGGGGCGAAAAATGGGGCGACAAACCTTGTGAATTTAATAAGAGGTCAAATTACCGGTTTTGCAACTAGGGACAATGAATTATTTGGAGGCACTATTGATATCTATTTGAGACAATCAGGTTCTACCAATCGAAAACCTGCCGTTTATGAGGTTGATGGGCATATAGTACCTAATTTTCCCAATTTTATAGATGTGTCTCAAGTGAAACGTATTGCGGTACTTTCTGGCATGGCCGCGGTAGCAAAATATGGGTCCATAGGTAACGCAGGTGTAATAATTATAAATACGAAGTCTGGGAACTTTTTGCCTACAAATGGTAATGCTAAAATTAAAAAACCAGAGATGGTAAAGGCCATTAGCGAAGAGGAGGCACGGCGCAATTGGCCAGATTTTTTAAAGGAAATCTATGCTTCCAAAAATATTGAAGAGGCCCAGACAATATACAATACGTATGAACCGAAGTATGGAACCAATGCCAATTTTAATATTGATGCTTTAAACTACTTCTTGGAATTTTGGAAAGAGGAGAGCTTTACAGACCAATTATTAAACAAAAGTATGGTTATGTTTAAAAGTGATGGCACCTATCTTAAGTCCTTGGCCTTTTTGCTGGATAAGTATATCGGTAGTGAGCTAGCTGTTGAGATTTATAAAAAACTATTTGTTTTGAAATCGAATTCTCCGCAATCGTATAGAGATTTGGCCCATGCCTATAGCTCGAACGGTATGGAGGCAAGGGGTAAGAATTTGTATGCTAAGTACTATAATTTAAACAAGGAGGGCTATTTTTCAAAACCGCCCGAAGCCTTACAGCAGGTTGTCAATACTGAGGTTAAAACACTATTGGACATAAAGGAATCTGAAGTGGATATTCCCCTTTCAAATCTAATGAATGTGGATGAAGACAGAATTAGGATTCTTTTGGAATGGAATGATGATACGGCTGAATTGGACTTTCAATTTATAGACAACAACAATTTGCTAAGTTTATGGGCCAACGCAAATGATGGAAAATTGGGCGAAAGTCTAGTGTCAAAAGGATATACCAGTAAGGATTTCTTTATCTATGGGGATAACGGTACGTGGAAAATTAATTGCCTTTATAAAGGGAACAGGTCTGGGTTGGCTACCTATTTAAAAATCACTGTAAGTACGGATTATGGAACCGAAAGTCAAAAAGACGCCATACATATTTTTAGGATGGATATTAAGAATGTCAATCGTGAACTTTTGGAAATCCCATTAGGGTCCATCAACAAGTCTGAAAAACTAGGATATTAGTTTTTTTCAATGGATGCCAAAGGGAACTTTTGCTTACTCCAAAATTAAAGGGGCATCACCTATATTAAATCTTTCATAGCGTTTCTGAAACTTTTAATGTACTACTTGAGGATAAACGACAGTTTAAATTAATAGTAACACTATTAGAAACAATAAAAATACTGTTAAATACTTATTAATACATGAATCATTTCTTTGGACATATCATTTTATTGCGTAACTTCTTACATGATAAACACTAAATCAACCGGTTATGAAAAAGTTGTTGTTTCTATTGATTGTTCTTCCATTGGCTTCAATGGCACAAGAAGATGGTTTGAAAACAATCAAGGGAACGGTCAGCGACAATTCCGCACCCATGCCCAATGTTGCCGTATCTACGTCGCTTACGAATAATAAGGAGGTTACGGATTCCAATGGAGAGTATTCCATAGAGGCCGAAGTAGGGGAGACCATTACCTTTACCTATATGGGCATGGAACCCGTAGAAATTAGGGTAGAGGAAGTGACCCGTTTTCTAAACATTACCATGTATCCCAAGACGGAACGGTTGGACGAGGTTACGGTGACCGAACGGGCAAGAAAATTAAAATCTCAGAGGGAGCTTGAGGCGGAGTATACAACCAATAAGCGTTTGATCAGGACCGCTTATGGAATTATGGATACGGATATGGCCTCTGGGAGTATCAATATGTTAAATGAAGACCAAATTACACCCTTTGCGTCTTGTTTTTTAGAGGTTCTTAGGTCTCGATTTCCGGGTATTACGGTTACAGGCGATTGTTTCAATGGCGGAAATGTTTGGGTCCGCACAGCAACTTCTTTAATATTAAGGAGACCGGCCATTTATGACGTTGATGGTCAAATCTTAACCAATCCCCCTATTTGGCTAAATGTTACTTCAATTAAAAGACTGGCTGTCTTAAAAGGTTTTGGTTCGACGGCAAAATATGGTATGCAGGGGTTTGGAGGAGTAGTGGTAATCAATACGCTTTCCGGTCCCCAATACGATAAGGACCAGGTAGATCTGGCGAGATTGCGCAACAATTTTTACGACAACGGTGCGGTACCCCAACAAAAGCTTATGGAAGGGGCCCCGGATTACCTTACGGAGCTCCATGCGAGTACGACCGTGAAGGAAGCGCAAAAGGTCTTTCAAGATTACCTACCCAAATACTCTGGGTCTTTTTATTATTTGGTGGACAGTTACCGCTATTTTATGGGTCGAAAAAACGAAACATTTGCGGAAGGTCTGATCCGGGAGAATTTTGGCCGTTTTAACGATAATCCCGTGGCCCTCAAGTCCCTTGCCTATGTTTACGAGAGTTTTCAGGAATATGAAAAGGTCCATGAGCTGTACAAGGAAATCTTTATCCTAAGACCCAATTATGGCCAGTCCTATTTAGATCTGGCAAATAGCTACAGGCAGATCGGGGATTACCAAAAAGCACTGGATCTGTACACGCGCTATGAATATCTTTTGGAAAACGGTTTTATGAGCGATGAGCGAGGGGAATTTTCAAACTTGATGAATTGGGAAATGAACAACCTTATAGCCCTTGAAGGCGGCAACCTGATGTCCAAGAAGAATCTACGTAAATATGCCCTGGAGGATGACTTTAAGGGTACAAGGCTCGTGTTCGAATGGGCGGATAGCGAGGCGGAGTTCGAGCTACAATTCGTGCATCCCGATAACCAATATTTCAAATGGAACCATACATTAAAGGATAACTCCGAGCGAATATACGATGAAAAAAAAGTGGGGTATTCCGTTACGGAGCAATTGATATATGATTCCTTTGAGGGATCCTGGCAGGTAAATGTAAATTATCTTGGTAATAAAAGTTTGACCCCTACCTACCTAAAAGCGACCATTTACCATAATTATGGCAAACCGTCCCAGACTGCGGAAATCAAGGTATTCAAGTTGATGACCAAGAACGTGAACCAACAGTTGTTCACTGTGTCCAATAGAACAAACTTGGTTTCTAATTAAGCCTGTATTTATGAAAAAGTGGCTTTTTCTTTTGTTCGTTCTTCCATTGGTTTCAATGGCACAACAAGAGGTTACAGGTATAATAATTGACAAAAAAACTAAGGAAACCATACCTTTCGTAAACATCGGGGTTTTAAAAAAAGGAGTTGGAACAACATCTGATGAATCAGGTAATTTCAATTTTATGATCCCTAAGGAAATATCCCAATCTGAAATTGTCCAGATTTCATCGTTAGGCTATCAAACCGTTAAAATTCCCATATCGCAACTTACCAATGGAGTTGATGGGCAATCTATTATATCTATGAGTCCTGAAAATATTGTATTAAACGAAGTTGAGGTTTATGGAAATGATTTGGTTCAGGTTTCTGATTATATAGGTTATAGAAATTATAGTCCTGATAATTTTGGTTATTGGAAAGATAATATGGCCTTGGGCGCTGAAATGGCCACAAGAATTGTCACTGATAAGGAAAAAAGAAAATTAATATCATTGGAATTTGAAGTTTTGGCCAACCCTTCAGATAGTTTGCTTTTACGTGTAAACGTTTATAGGGATGGTGATATTCCAGGTGCAAATCTCAATGGTTCCCAAAAAAATATTCTTCATACCTTGAAAAAACATGAGCTGATTGTAAAGGTTGATTTAGAACCTTATGAAATTTATGTAAGTGATGATTTTTTTGTTTCATTGGAACTTGTTCAACAGTATGATAAGAATCCTGTTGCTCTTGTATTGGCGGCGTCTAGCAATAATCAGGGGTCATATATAAGATACGCAAGTCAAGATGGTTGGGAAAAAATTTCAGATTTGAATATGGCCTTTTATTTAGAAACTGCACTTTTGGTTACGCAAAAGGAAGCTGCCAAACGAGAAAAGAGACTTGACAAAAAAGAAAGGGAACTTAAAATGTTATCAGGATTTACTATATATGATAGACAGATGATTTCCAATGTTAATGTCTATAATAAAAGAACAAAGGAAATGACGATTTCCGACCAAACTGGCCGATATCAGATTCATGCAAAGAAAAACGACATCATATTTTTTACGAAACCTGGTTTTGAAAATACTGCATTGAAAATCAATGATCAGCAATTTGCCAATGCCCTTATGCACCGTGCGGATTAATTAGGTTGTGCTAAACCTGCAACCTTCATATTAAATGGCTTTTCAATAGGTGCATGGTTGGCAGCAAATCCACCAATAAATGTCCAGGAGCTCTTAAAAATCGAAATTGGGTGCCGTTAAAAGGAAGATTAAGACTCTTCATTATTTGTAAATTATTGAATTGTTCTACGTATCAATCCATTTATTACGTAACTTTCTACTAAGTAGACAATAAATCAATCGTTAATGAGATAAGTCATTCCGAATCTTTATATCTAGATTATCATTGGCGAATTAGATACTCGTGCTATGCGAAGTCGAAGCATGACCGTTATAAATAATAAATATTAACAGATGAAAAAGTTACTACTAGTATTATTGGTCCTTCCATTGGCTTCAATGGCACAAGAAGATGGTTTGAAAACAATCAAGGGAACGGTCAGCGACAATTCCGAACCCATGCCCAATGTTGTCGTATCTACGTCGCTTACGAATAATAAGGAGGTAACGGATTCCAATGGAGAGTATTCCATAGAGGCCGAAGTAGGGGAGACCATTACCTTTACCTATATGGGCATGGAACCCGTGGAAATTAGGGTAGAGGAAGTGACCCGTTTTCTAAACATTACCATGTATCCCAAGACGGAACGGTTGGACGAGGTTACGGTGACCGAACGGGCAAGAAAATTAAAATCGCAGAGGGAGCTTGAGGCGGAGTATACAACCAATAAGCGTTTAATCAGGACCGCTTATGGAATTATAAATCCTGATATAGGAGCAGCAAATATATATATGCTTACCGAGGACCAAATTATTCCTACAGGATCTTGCGTATTAGAGTTGCTTAGATATAGAATTCCGGGTGTCATAGTTCGTGGAGATTGTCTCAATGGTGGAGCAATTTGGATGCGTATAACTACTTCTTTTTCAAGTCCTAGACCAGCCATTTATGACGTTGATGGTCAAATCTTTACCGAAGCCCCTATTTGGCTAAATGATACTATGATCAAAAGACTGGCTGTCTTAAAAAGTTTTAGTTCGCTAGTAAAATATGGAATGGAAGCATTTGGAGGGGTAGTGGTAATCAATACAATTCCAGGTCCCCAATACGATAAGGACCAGGTAGATCTGGCAAGATTGAACAACAATTTTTACGACAACGGTGCGGTACCCCAACAAAAGCTTATGGAAGGGGCACCGGATTACCTTACGGAGCTCCATGCGAGTACGACCGTGGGGGAAGCGCAAAAGGTCTTTCAAGATTACCTACCCAAATACTCGGGGTCTTTTTATTATTTGGTGGACAGTTACCGCTATTTTATGGATCGAAAAAACGAAACATTTGCGGAAGGTCTGATCCGGGAGAATTTTGGCCGTTTTAACGATAATCCCGTGGCCCTCAAGTCCCTTGCCTATGTTTACGAGAGTTTTCAGGAATATGAAAAGGCACATGAGCTGTACAAGGAAGTTTTCATACTACGGCCAAACTATGGCCAGTCCTATTTGGATCTGGCAAATAGCTACAGGCAGATCGGGGATTACCAAAAAGCGGTGGGCCTTTACACGCGCTTTGATTACCTTTTGGAAAGCGGGTTTGTGGGCGATGAGCGAGGGGAATTTTCAAACTTGATGAATTGGGAAATGAACAACCTTATAGCCCTTAGGGGCGGTTATCTGATGTCAAAGAAAAATCTACGTAAATATGCCCTGGATGATGACTTTAAGGGTACAAGGCTCGTGTTCGAATGGGCGGATAGCGAGGCGGAGTTCGAGCTACAATTCGTGCATCCCGATAACCAATATTTCAAATGGAACCATACATTAAAGGATAACGCGGAGCAAATATACGATGAAAAGAAAGTGGGGTATTCCGTTACCGAGCAATTGATATATGATTCCTTTGAGGGGGATTGGAAGGTGAACGTAAATTATCTTGGTAATAAAAGTTTGACCCCTACCTACCTAAAAGCGACGATTTACCATAATTATGGCAAACCGTCCCAGACTGCGGAAATCAAGGTATTCAAGTTGATGACCAAGAACGTCAATCAGCATTTATTCAATGTGTTCAATAATGCAGAATTAGTTTCCAACTAAACTTGTAAACCCCTATGCTAAATGGTATCTAAATAGGTGCATGATTGGCAGCTTCGATGCCCCATTGAAATCCCCAACAAATGTTCAGGAGCACTTTCAAATCGAAATTAGGTGCCGTTAAAAGGAAGATTAAGACTTTTCATTATTTGTAAATTATTGAATTGTTCTGCGTATCAATCCTTTTATTGCATAACTTTAATACACTAAATCAATCGGTTATGAAATAAGTCATTCCGAATCTTTATGTCGAGATTATCATTGGCGAATTAGATACTTGTGCTATGCGAAGTCGAAGCATGGCCGTTATAAATAATAAATAATAACAGATGAAAAAGTTACTACTAGTATTATTGGTTCTTCCATTGATATCTCTTGCACAACAAACGGGTTTGAAAACAATCAAGGGAACGGTAAGAGACAATTCGGCACCCATGTCCGATGTGGCTGTTTCTACATCCATTACATTCAATACGGCAATTACGGATGCTAAGGGAAGTTTTAGTATCGAGGCACAAAAAGGCGAAACGATCATCTTCTCTCACATTGGCATGCAAAGTGTAGAAATCTTGGTAGAGGACATTACCCGTATTCTCAACATCACCATGTATCCAAAAACCGAACAATTGGACGAGGTTACTGTGACCAAACAAACACGTAGGTTAAAATCCCAGAAAGAGCTTGAGAAGGAGTATGATACCAACAAGTTTTTGATAAGGACTACTCATGGAATTATGGATTCAGAAAGTTCAGGAATCGTTGAAAGAGTTCTAACAAAAGATCAGCTCATGCCCGTTGATGCTTGCATTTTAGAACTACTTAAGTCTAGGTTTCCTGGAGTTTTGGTCAAAGGAGATTGCATAACTGGTGATGGGGCCGTTTTTACCCGAGGATCGTCTTCCTTTTTGCAAGGTAATAGTGCTATTTTTGATATTGACGGTCAAGTTTTTACCAATATTCCTATGTGGCTAAGTGCATTTTCTATAAAAAGAATGTCTATTCTTGTTGGTTCAAGTGCTACGTCCAAATATGGGATGCCAGGATCAAACGGTGTAGTAGTTATCAATACCCTATCAGCTCCGAAATACGATAAGGACCTGGTAGATCAGTCAAAGCTGCGCAATAATTTTTACGACAACAGCGCGGTTACCCAACAAAAGCTTATGGAAGGGGCCCCGGATTACCTTAAGGAGCTTTATGCCAGTAAAAATGCAGAGGAAGCGGAAGCGGTCTTTCAAAATTATCTGTACAATTATTCAGGGTCATTTTATTATTTGATAGATAGTTACCGTTATTTTATGGAGCTAAAAAACAAAAAATTCGCTGAAAGCCTGGTTGAACAACATTTTGACCGTTTTAACAATAATCCGTTGGCTCTTAAGTCCTTGGCCTACGTTTATGACAGTTTTCAGGAATATGAAAAGGCCAACGAACTCTACTTGGATGTTTTTGTTTTAAGGCCCAATTATGGCCAGTCCTATTTCGATTTGGCGGAAAGCTACAGGCAGATCGGGGATTACCAAAAAGCACTGGATCTGTACACGCGCTATGAATATCTTTTGGAAAGTGGTTTTATGAGCGATGAACAGGGAACGTTTTCCAATTTAATGGGGTTGGAAATGAACAACCTAATCGCCCTTGAAGGCGGCAACCTGATGTCGAAGAAAAATCTACGTAAATATGCCATGGAGGATGACTTTAAGGGTACGAGGCTCGTGTTCGAATGGGCAGATAGCGAGGCGGAGTTCGAGCTACAATTTGTGCATCCCGAGAACCAATATTTCAAATGGAACCATACATTAACGGATAATGCCGAGCGAATATACGATGAAAAGAAAGTGGGGTATTCCGTTACCGAGCAATTGATATATGATTCCTTTGAGGGATCCTGGCAGGTAAATGTAAATTATCTTGGTAATAAAAGTTTGACCCCTACCTACCTAAAGGCGACTATATACCATAATTATGGCAAAGCGTCCCAGACTGCGGAAATCAAGGTATTCAAGTTGATGACCAAGAACGTGAACCAACAGTTGTTCACGGTGTCCAATGGAACAAACTTGGTTTCCAATTAAACCTGCAACACCCCCATATTGAAAGGTTTTTCAATGGGTGCATGATTGGCGGCCTCAATGCCCATGGAAATCCATTTTCTAGTATCTTTTGGGTCTATAACCGCATCGGTCCAAAGTCGGGAAGCTGCATAATAGGGCGAAACCTGATTGTCATACCGCTGTTTTATTTTATCAAAGAGTTCCTTTTCTTTTTTCTCGGTTATGGTCTCGCCTTTCTTTTTTAAAGAGGCCGTTTCAATTTGTAAAAGTACCTTGGCAGCCGAGTTACCACTCATTACGGCCAGTTCTGCACTGGGCCAAGCAACAATCAATCT
This sequence comes from Maribacter cobaltidurans, assembly GCF_002269385.1. NCBI lineage: Bacteria > Pseudomonadati > Bacteroidota > Flavobacteriia > Flavobacteriales > Flavobacteriaceae > Maribacter > Maribacter cobaltidurans. The sequence continues at coordinate 80,516 of NZ_CP022957.1, read as the reverse complement.
GGGGTCATAGGCCTTGCCGCACATAGCGTAATTACCGGCACCGTAACTATTTCCAATAACCACCGTGAATTTGGGAACGACGGAATTACTAACGGCATTTACCATTTTGGCCCCATCTTTAATAATCCCTCCATGTTCGCTTTTACTACCCACCATAAATCCTGTAACATCCTGTAGGAAGACCAAAGGGATTTTTTTCTGATTACAATTGGCAATGAATCGGGTGGCCTTATCCGCCGAATCGGAATAAATGACCCCGCCAAATTGCATTTCACCCTTTTTTGTTTTTACTACTTTTCTCTGATTTGCAACGATACCCACGGCCCACCCGTCAATTCGGGCATACCCTGTTATTATGGTCTGTCCATAACCATCTTTATAAGGTTCAAATTCAGAATCGTCCACCAATCTTTTGATGATTTCCATCATATCATATTGCTCGGTTCTTGAACCGGGTAGTATTCCATAGATATCTTCAGGATTCTCTTTTGGCTTTATCACTTTGGAACGATTGAATCCGGCAACGGGAAATTCCCCGATTTTATCCATAATGTTCTTTATGGTATCCAAGGCATCTTTATCGTCTTTCGATTTGTAATCCGTAACACCACTTATCTCACAATGGGTAGTAGCTCCTCCCAACGTTTCATTATCGATGCTTTCCCCTATGGCAGCTTTCACCAAATAACTTCCAGCTAGGAAAATACTACCTGTTTTGTCCACTATAAGTGCCTCGTCGCTCATGATGGGCAAATAGGCTCCACCGGCTACGCAGCTTCCCATGACAGCTGAAATCTGGGTGATGCCCATACTGCTCATAATGGCATTGTTCCTAAAAATTCGGCCAAAATGCTCCTTATCGGGAAAAATCTCATCCTGCATGGGTAGATAGACCCCTGCACTATCCACCAAGTATATAATTGGAAGTTTATTCTCTATGGCAATTTCTTGTGCCCTTAAATTTTTCTTTGCCGTAATGGGAAACCATGCTCCCGCTTTCACGGTAGCATCATTGGCGACTACAATACAAAGCCTTTTTTTAACATACCCGATTTTAACGACTACGCCCCCAGATGGGCAACCACCATGTTCCTCGTACATACCGTCCCCTACGAAAGCTCCAATCTCCAATTGCTCGGATTTTGGGTCAAGAAGATAATCTATACGTTCCCTGGCCGTCAACTTTCCTTGATCGTGCTGTTTGGCGATTTTTTCCTTGCCACCACCAAGATGCACCTGCGCGAGCTTTTTACGTAATTCGGATAAAAGCAGTTTGTTTTTGTCTTCGTTTTGATTGAATTTTAAATCCATTCTGTCCAATTTCATTTCCTAGGCTAAAGATAAGGAGTTAAATTTGGGTAAACTCTAAACAAAATATAAAACTATGGTTAGATGGGGAATAGTAGGAGCCGGTAAAATAGCGCACACTTTTTCAAAGGATTTAGAATTGGTTTCAGGTGGCAAACTAATGGCCGTAGGTTCAAGGAGTCTGGATAAAGCCCAGGAATTTGCGGATGTCTACAGGGCTCCCCATGCCTTTGGAAGTTATGGGGAATTGTTTGAAAGCGATACCGTAGATGTCGTCTACATTGCTACTCCACATACTGGCCATGTATCCTTGACCATACAAGCCTTGAAAGCGGGGAAGCACGTACTGTGTGAAAAACCTATGGGAGTCAACAAAGACGAGGTGGAAAGGATGATTCAGACGGCTAAAGAGAACAAGGTTTTTTTAATGGAAGCCCTCTGGTCCAGATTTAATCCTACGATAACAGCGGTGAAAAATTTAATCGACTCTGGGGAAATTGGAGAAGTAGGCCACTTGTATTCCGACTTTGCATTTTATGCCTTGGATAGGGAGGAGGATGGTCGATTATTGAATCCGGATTTGGCTGGGGGATCGCTTTTGGATATAGGTATCTATCCCATTTTTCTTTCTTATTTATTCTTAGGAATGCCTTCGGATATTATGGCTAAGGTGCATTTCCATGAAACCGGTGTGGAGAAACAATGCAGTATGATCTTTGATTATCCAAATGCCCAAGCACTGCTGTATAGCGGACTTACTTCGAATACCGATATGCGCAGTGAGATTTCGGGAAGTGCCGGAAGTATCTTTATTAACCCTAGGTGGCATGAGGCTACAAGTTATACCTTGGTCAAGGGCAACGAATCCACAACTGTTGAACTGTCTAAAATTGGTAAGGGATATGGACATGAGATTGAAGAGGTACATCAATGTTTGGCAGCAGGAAAATTGGAGAGCGACCTATGGAGCCATCAGAATAGTTTGGATTTAATTTACTTGATGGATTCCATTCGATCAAAAACGGGTATAAAATTTCCGTTTGAGCAATAATAATCCCGCGTAAAATTGGAAGTACGTCTTAAAAATTGCGATATTTGAAGTTCGCTAAAAACTTAAGGAAGAGATGGGAATGAATAAGAACACTGTTTTGGCATGGGCCACGTTTATCATGATTTTGGTTGGGTTGCTTTTAATTGGACTAGGGGCTTTTAGATATGATGAGGTAGCTGGATGGGGATTTGCTTCGGTAGGTATCGGTTTTTTTGCTATCGCATGGGTGTTCAATGCACTGAAAGGTAGGGTTTAATTCTAACCGCTAAGGGTTATTAAGGTAAAGGAAAAAGTTCAGAGTTATTGTATCTCTTCGCTAAAGGCTAAAGGCTAAAGGCTAGTCACAGAATATTATTCACTAACCAATCATTCAAATCACTAACTACTAATTACTATTTTCTATGTCAGACGATAAGAAGGTCATTTTTTCAATGTCCGGAGTCACTAAGACCTTTAAAACGGCTAATACCCCCGTTCTAAAGGATATTTATCTAAGTTTTTTTTATGGTGCCAAAATTGGTATTCTTGGACTTAATGGTTCGGGTAAATCTACCTTGTTAAAAATCATTGCGGGAGTAGATAAAAATTTTCAGGGTGATGTAGTTTTCTCCCCGGGATATAACGTGGGGTATTTGGAGCAGGAACCTGAATTGGATGAAAGTAAGACGGTTTTGGAAGTCGTAAAAGAAGGCGTTTCGGAAACCGTGGCGATTCTGGACGAGTATAACAAAATCAACGATATGTTCGGGCTTCCAGAAGTCTATGAGGATGCGGACAAGATGCAGAGGTTGATGGACAAGCAGGCCACTCTTCAGGATAAAATTGATGCTTCCAACGCATGGGAATTGGATACCAAATTGGAAATAGCCATGGATGCCTTGCGAACCCCAGAAGGTGATAAAAAGATATCGGTATTATCCGGAGGAGAAAGACGAAGAGTAGCCCTTTGTCGCTTGTTGCTTCAAGAACCTGAAATTTTACTTCTGGATGAGCCTACCAACCATTTGGATGCGGAATCCGTACATTGGTTGGAGCATCATTTGGCACAATACAAGGGAACGGTAATCGCCGTAACCCATGACAGATATTTCTTGGATAATGTTGCTGGTTGGATCTTGGAATTGAATAGGGGAGAGGGTATACCTTGGAAGGGCAATTATTCTTCATGGTTAGATCAAAAATCAAAACGATTGGCCCAAGAAAACAAAACGGCATCCAAGCGTCAAAAGACCCTGGAACGTGAGTTGGAATGGGTAAGGCAAGGTGTTAAGGGAAGACAGACCAAACAAAAGGCCCGACTTAAAAATTATGACAAGTTGATGAGCCAGGATCAAAAACAACTGGACGAAAAGCTGGAAATCTATATTCCCAACGGACCACGTTTGGGAACCAATGTCATTGAAGCCAAAGGTGTCAGCAAAGCCTTTGGCGATAAATTGCTATATGAGAATTTGAACTTTAAATTACCTCAGGCGGGTATCGTAGGTATTATTGGACCTAACGGAGCCGGTAAGACCACAGTTTTCAGAATGATCATGGGTGAGGAAACTCCCGATAAAGGAGAGTTCATTGTCGGCGATACAGCAAAGATTGCCTATGTGGACCAGAGTCATTCCAATATCGACCCTGAAAAGACCATTTGGCAGAACTTCAGCGACGAGCAGGAACTGATTATGATGGGCGGTAGACAGGTGAATTCTCGTGCATATTTGAGTCGATTCAACTTTTCTGGAAGTGAGCAGAACAAAAAGGTGAGTATGTTGTCTGGAGGGGAACGAAACCGCTTGCATTTGGCTATGACCTTGAAAGAGGAAGGAAACGTATTGCTTTTGGATGAGCCAACGAACGATTTGGATGTTAATACCCTTAGGGCGCTGGAAGAAGGTTTAGAAAATTTTGCGGGTTGTGCTGTTGTTATATCGCACGATAGGTGGTTCCTAGATCGTATATGCACCCATATATTGGCCTTTGAAGGGGATTCTGAGGTGTATTTCTTTGAGGGATCGTTCTCAGATTATGAGGAGAACAAGAAAAAACGACTTGGGGGTGATTTGATGCCCAAACGTATCAAATATAAAAAATTGATTAGATAAAACCCTCATCGAGAGATTTTTGGGAATTATTTAATTGTCTTCCCAAAAAAAATTACGGGAAAAGAGTTGACCTAAAGTCGAATAAAAAATGGGGCGAAAATTTTCGCCCCATTTTATTGTCATTTTACTGCTTTAAAGGTTTTTGAACCGTTTCCATGACTTGGTCCTGTATCTTGGCCTTATCTCCCACAACTATTAAGGTCATGTTTTCCGGCTTAATATACTTTTGAGTCATTTCCTGGACTTTTTCAGGTGTAATGGCGTGCATGTTTTTCACCTTATTGGTAAGGAAGGATTCATCCAAATCGTGGGTGTCCAAAAATATCAACTGACCTATGATGCCATTAGGGGTTGAGTTTTGTAGCACGTATATTCCCGATTCATAATTAATGATACCATCCAATTCTTCTTGGGTAGGTGGTTCTTCTTGTAAGCGCTTGATTTCCTTCTGGATTTCTGCTAAGGAGGCACCTGTGTGTTCCGTGGTGACATCTGCAGATTCATACCAAACGCCGCTCTTATAGTTGGTGTCCAAACTACTGTAGGGTGAATAGGTATATCCCTTGTCCTCTCTAATATTACTGGTAATCCTGGAGGCAAAAGAACCTCCCAATATAGAATTGGTTACGTCCAGAGCTATATAATCATCATCTGATGGACCTACGGTGGGCAACCCATAATAGATAGTGGATTGTGGAGCATCAGGACGGTCTATAATTTTGATTTCACTGGACGTCATGGGTTCAGCAACGTTGTATTCTGCCTCTGTACCCTTTTTCCAATCGCCCAAGGAATTTTCAACGGCAGTTTTAACGGCGTTGCTATCAAAATTTCCAGCGACATAAACCGTGGTCCTTAAAGCTCCAAAATGACCGTCATAAAAAGCTTTGATGTCCTCTACGGTATAGGAATCTATCATCTCATCCGTAGGATAGACTCTTCCATAGGGATGGTCCGGATAAATGGTTGCATAAAAGTCTCTACTGGCCTGTGCTTGCGGGCGAGATAACCTGACGGATAAATCACGCTTCATATTATCTTTTAATCGTCCTAATTCTGATTCTGGGAATTTCGGATTTTTAAGGACATCTGCCATGACCTTAATAGCTTCGGGAGCGAATTCATAAAGTACGGAACTGCTAATGGAGGAGGTATGAAGGCCGACACCTATGTTCAGGTTTCCTCCCATACCGGCCATCTCATCGGCAATTTGTTTGCTTGTTTTTGTAGTGCTTCCTTCTTCCAATAGGTCGGCCAAAAGATCCGCCAACCAGACTTGGTTCTCGTTTTCGTCAATATTCCCTGTCTTTACACTAAAACGAATAGTTGCTTTCGGAATTGAACCATAAGGAATCATGACCAAAGTGAGTCCGTTGTCAAACGAAACTATTTCCTTTTCCGGTAGTGCGAAATTCTTTGGCTCTCCCCCTTTTGGTGGCATTTCTTTTTCTTGTGCCGAAATTCCAATGGAAGAACATAGGACGATTATGTATAAAATAAAGTGTTTCATCAGGATTGAGTTTTATCGTTTTCTGCCAAAAGTGGATTAACCGTTAAAACGGTTCTGTTTGTTTTCGTAAGGTATTCGTCGATAGTTTTTTTGACGATTTCCGGGGTGATTTTCTTAAAGGAGTCTTCCAAAGTGTTTATCCTTGCAGGATTATCATCAAACAATGCAAAGGAGGCCAATAAATCTGCCCTTCCCAATCCAAATGTTCCACCAATGTCGTCATACAATTGTGATCTAATTTTTACGATGGCCTGGTCGATCATTTTTTGATCAACAGAATCCTTTAACCCGTTCATGACTTCATCAATAGCGCTTAAGATTTCTTCTTGCGATGTGTCCGTGTCATACGTTAAATCATACATCCAAACCATTGGACCTTGGTAGTTGAACATATTGCCCAAATAATTTATTCCTCCGCTTACGTTCGAAGTAAATCCCTTTTCCTTTTCCAGCTTTTGGGCCAACAGACTGTTATCCCCCTGAACCAGTATCTGGTCCAAAAGCCCCATGGCAAAGTACTCCTTTGAGTTCCTCTCCGGCATATGATAGGCCAAGGCTATAGCAGGTTTGTTTGCCAAAGGATCATCCTTTACAAATGATTTTTCCTCAGTTTGTTTGGGTTCTGAAATATCCGGTTTTTCGGGTAGTTCAGAAGATGGGATATTCCCAAAATACTTTTGTATCCAGGCTTTTGTTTCTTCCATGTCAAAATCCCCCACAACCGATAGTGCAGCGTTGTTAGGAGCATAATAGGTTTTAAAGAAACTGGTCACATCCTCTAAACTAGCGGCATCCAAATCTTCCAGGTCACCATAAAAGTTATGCGCATTATACCAATTTGTGTTGGCATATTGGGGCATATCCAACCAAGGGAACCCCCCATAAGGCTGGTTAAGCACGTTCACTTTTACTTCGTTCTTAACTACACCTTGTTGGTTGGTTAAGTTATCCTGCGTGATGTCCAGTCCCCGCATGCGATCGGCTTCGGCCCAAAGCATGGTCTCCAGTTTATGGGAGGGGACAATCTCAAAATAATTCGTAAAATCAAATCGGGTAGAACCATTCAGGACACCGCCGTTCTCCTGTACCAGCTTAATGAATTCCATTTTCCCCATATTCTGTGAACCTTGGAACATCATGTGCTCAAATAAATGGGCAAAACCGGTACGGTCCTTAGGTTCTATCCTGAACCCGATATTGTAGTAAACGGCAACAATGGCCGTGGGCGAAGTTTTGTCTTGGGACAGAATAACCTTGAGCCCATTGTCCAAGGTATAATATTCCACAGGCACCTTAAACTGGGCTACCTCTTCACTTTCTTTTTCCGTTTTGTCCCCGCAGCCTATTGCGGTAAGAAGAACAACCGAAAGAAAAAGCATGCTAGTTTTTAATTTCATGTAGTTTTGATTTTTTTTGTTTTTGAAGGTTTTACACTTTGTAAGACTTATTTTTATTGGCATTGTTACATTTTTGGCTCAATAATCTGCATTGGGGTACCAATCCAGCAAAACAACTTCTATTTCTGGATTTCCTTCATTGACCAATTTCTTGAATTTTTCCACATCGCTTACATCTGGCCTACCTCTGTAATGATAGGGATAAACTTGGGCAGGTTTAAAATCAAGTACTGCAGAAGCAGCGCTTTCTACAGTCATGGTATATGGCAGGTTCATACAAACAAAAGCCTTATCTATATTCTGAAGATTTCTCATTTCTGGAATGTCCTCAGTGTCACCAGAAAAATAAACCCTTTGGTCTCCCAAGTTAAGCACGTACCCATTTCCTCTTCCCTTTACATGAAAATCCTTAGCTTCCTCCCTCAAGTTATACATAGGGATAGCCTCAATTTTAATTCCTTTAATTTCCGTGTTTTCCCTATTGTTTAAAATTTTCAATTGGGAGTTGAACACTTCGGGTAATTGATCGGCTACGGCTTGCGGAACTACAATGGTAACATCCTCTGTATTCAGCTCTTGTAAGGTTTCTACATTGAGGTGATCTCCGTGAATGTCAGTAATTAGAATTAAATCGGGGTCATCTTGACCTTCAAAGGCCTTTGCTCCTTCTGTAGGATCTACATATACGGTAATGTCTCCCCACTGCAATACAGCTGTTGCATGTTCTATGGGCACAACATTTAACTTATTATCTAATACAGGGGGTGGAGGCGGGGGTGGAATGTTTGCTTCGGAATTGTACGATGGGACAGAATCAACATCTTTATTTTTATTGTCTTTACATGAAAACAAAAGAGTTACCGAAAAAAATAATATTACAAGTAAATTTCTATTATTCATATTTATGATTTTAAAGTATTAGTTCCATTTTTATATCGGATCGTGCATATGGCGAATTATTTTCCAGAATCACCTCCTTAAATCCGTATTTTTTGTAAATGTGAATAGCCGTATCCAACTTGGTGCTTGAGTACAATTCGATTTTTTTCCAACGGTTCCTTTTTCCAAAATCAATAGCGTGGACAAGCATTTGTTGACCGATTTTTAAGCCTTGAAAATTTTCATTGACGGCCATCTTACCAAGCTCGAATATTCCACCTTTTCGTTTAATCAGTGCATAGCAACTTACTGGCTCTTTGTGCCATAATCCTATAAAAATATATCCGCCTTTTTGAAGGATATGTTTTTCACTTTCATCGAGCAATTCAAAATCTTTATCTTCCACATAAAAAAAACGTTTTAGCCAAGCTATATTTAAGTCCTTAAAAACTTCCTTGTACTTTGCTTTGAACCCCACTATTTTCAACATGTTTATTAGGATTGGCCAACCCTTAAAAATATAAAAACAAGTTAGGCTTTAAATGGTGATTTAAAATAATTTAACATTAAAAAATCTAAAATCGAGTTCTATACGTATATAGAATGATACAAACAAACGCTTAAGTTGAAAATCAACAAGATTAATTAAATATTACATTATGACTGAAACAAAAAACAACAATGGATTGAAGGTCTTAGCGGCATTACTGGGAGTTGTGCTTCTAGGAACTATTATTTACACTGTTAGTCTTTATCAGGATAAGAAAAAGACAGAAACCGTTCTTACCAAAGAGAAAGAATTGGTTGTTGAAGATTTGAATAGCTTAAAATCAGAATACGACAAGGCTATTTTGGAAAGCAATGCTACCAATGAAGAATTGGTTTCTGCTAGGGACAATATTGCAAAATATATTGATTCCGTAAAAACGATGAAGGCAGATATTTCTGCATTGTCAAGATATAGAAGACAGGTAGGTGTGCTTAAGGCGGAAAGAGAGCAGTTGTTAAAGCAGGTTGATTCTTTGACGCGTTCTAACACTATGATTGCCATGCAACGTGACAGTACTTACGTGGAATTGGAAAAGCAAACTGTTTTTAATGATTCTTTGGTTGTACAGAATACCCAGTTGGCAGATGCTGTTGCCAAAGGTTCTGCACTGAACCTTTCAAAGTTTAATGTTGACGCCGTAAAAGAGCGTAATAGTGGTAAGTTGGTTTCTACACAGAGAGCTAGGGCTACTGATAAATTTAAAATCTGTTTCACGGTTGCGGATAACGTAATTGCCCAAGCAGGTGATAGGGAGTTTTATTTGGAAGTATTGGACCCACAAGGAAATGTGATGGGTGAGAGTTTCTCTAAAACTAATGAAGAAGGAGCCTCTATTACTTACAGTAAGGCTACTGAATTCTATTATGAAAATAAGGCCTTGGATGTTTGCGATTATATAAATAAGCCAGGAAATGATTTCCAAGATGGAAATTACATGGTCAATGTTTATGACGACCAACTTAAATTATTGGGAACTTCCAAGTTCACCTTGAAATAATAACACTATCCATTAAATATAAAAGGGCGGTCTATATTGGACCGCCCTTTTTATTTTTAGGTGCTATATTTATTTTAGGCTTCCTACCATATCTTCAGGTTTTACCCATTCGTCATATTCCTCTGCCGTTACATAACCCAAGTTAATAGCCTCCTCTTTTAGGGTTGTTCCATTCTTATGGGCCGTATTGGCAATTTCGGCAGCTTTATAATACCCGATTTTGGTATTCAAAGCCGTTACCAACATCAAGGAATTGTTCAATAATTGTTTTATAACCTCACGGTTAGGTTCTATACCTGCGGCACAGTGCTCTTCAAAACTTTTACAAGCATCACCAAGCAATTGAGCTGATTGTAGAATATTGGCCGCCATTAAAGGCTTAAATACGTTAAGTTCATAATGTCCTTGTGTACCCCCTACAGAAATGGCTACATCGTTACCCATCACTTGGGCACAGACCATGGTCAAGGCCTCACATTGGGTTGGATTTACCTTTCCGGGCATAATGGAACTACCGGGTTCGTTGGCAGGAATAATGATTTCTCCAATTCCTGAACGTGGTCCGGAAGCCATCATTCGAATATCATTGGCGATTTTGTTCAAGGAAACGGCCAATTGTTTTAATGCCCCATGACTTTCTACTATGGCATCATGTGCTGCCAGAGCCTCGAACTTGTTGTGCGCAGTCTTAAAGGGTAATCCTGTGAAATTGGCAATATATTTTGCCACGAGCACATCATATCCTTCAGGAGTATTTAAACCTGTCCCTACGGCGGTTCCACCCAAAGCCAACTCGTTAAGATGGTCCAGCGTATTGTTTAAAGCCTTAAGTCCATGGTCTAACTGGGAGACATATCCGGAGAATTCCTGTCCCAAGGTTAGGGGAGTGGCATCCATTAAATGGGTACGGCCTATTTTTACAACATCCTTGAACTCCTTCGCTTTTTGATCCAGGGTATCCCTTAATTGTTTGACTCCCGGAATAGTAGTTTCTACAATTTTTTTATAAGCTGCAATATGCATTCCCGTTGGAAACGTATCGTTAGAAGATTGGGACTTGTTAACATCGTCGTTCGGTTGAATGGTTTTTTCTCCTTCACCAATGACCTTACCTGCAATTTCATGGGCCCTATTGGCAATAACTTCATTGACATTCATATTACTTTGGGTTCCCGATCCAGTTTGCCATATGACCAAAGGAAATTGGTCATCATGTTTACCGGATAAAATCTCATCACAGACCTGAGCAATCAAATCCCTTTTGGATTCCGATAGTACGCCAAGTTCACAGTTAGCATAGGCCGCCGATTTTTTTAAATAAGCGAAACCATAAACAATATCGAGCGGCATGGAGGCCGATGGGCCGATTTTAAAATTATTTCTAGAGCGTTCCGTTTGTGCGCCCCAATACTTTTCTTTGGGCACTTTTACCTCACCCATAGTATCTTTCTCTATTCTATAACTCATGATGTTAAATTTTTAGATTAACAAATTTAGGGGTTTGCCTTATTTTTTAAACTTCTAAGGGGCTTAAATATTTTTTTAATTTTGATTTGCAAAATGTATGTTTTTCGGACTATCTTTGAAGCGTAAAAATTAAAATTATGTTCGAGTTTGACCAATATTTAGGATTTTTAGCTTTTTTGACCATTCTTACCATAGGTTTTTGGTTAATGATTTTCTTATTAACTTTTGTAGTTCCGTATTGGTTATTTGGTAACATTAGAGAACTCTTAAAGGAAAGACGAGAAAAGAAAAGGGCTGCTAGGCAAGCTTAAAATATATAGACTAAAAAAAGGGGAAGCATTTGCTTCCCCTTTTTTATTTGTGATGGTATCTTTTTAGAAACCTTCTTCCTCATCCTCGTCATCATTTCTCTGAGGTCTTCCTCTTTTCTTTTGTTCGTTGATACGGTACATGAAAGAAACGGTAATTTGACGCACCCTCCATTGAAATTCACTATCCGAAGTGAAAAAGGGAGTTTCCGTATACGACCTTCTTTTAAATGTGTTGAAGAGGTCACGGACATTTAATGAAATCGTTCCGTTATCTTTTAGGATATCTTTACTAAAGGCAAGGTTGAGACCGTACATGGACTTCGATTTGGTCTGAGCGTTGGCCCTTGGTCCCATATAGAAGAAATTGGTCTGCCAGTCTATTTTTGCCGGCAGGGTTATTTTGGAATTAAATCTAGCGAACCAGCTAGTATTTGTAGTTCCTAATTCCTGACCATTAAAACTACCCTCCGATTTAAATTGGAAAATATTAAAACTTCCGGTAAACCTCATTTTTCTGTTGGGGTTGTACATGAGGCTACTTTCTGCACCAATCCTAATGTTGGTAGCTAGATTAAATGGAATGGATCTTATGATTTCAATACCGTCAGATGTAAATAAACCCGTGCTTTCCTGTACCCGTTCAAAAGAATTTGTTTCATTTTGATAGTAGATGGAAGACGTAAGTGTGGTCTTGTCCCATCGCTTCAAATATCCAATATCAAAAGTATTCGAATAAGCAGGGTCCAAATCTGGATTTCCTTGGTTAACATTGGTTCTACTGGTCAGGGAAGGAAAGGGGTTTAAGAACCAACCTCTGGGTCTGTTAATCCGTCGGTTATAACCTAAGGTGATATTTTCACGTTCCGCAATTTCATATGTTAAGTTTGCGGTAGGAAAGAGACCCAAATAATTTTTCTTGAAATTAAGGTCTATCTCACCGGCAAATTCCTGAAGAAAGTCACTTTCCGAATTAAGAATACCTGTTAACCTTGTGTTTTCTAACCGAAGCCCTGTCAAAAAAGAGAACTTTTTACCCAATTTACTACCATATTGAGTGTAAAAGGCATTAACATCTTGATAAAAAGTGAAATCATTGGATAAATCAATATTAGGAACAAAGACCCCCGATGTAATTTCAAAATCTTCTACGCTGTAGGTGTTTGTTTCTTCCTCAAAATTTCCTCGGTATCCTATCTCAAACTGGGAATCTTCGCCAATGGGCAGTACATAATCCACCTGTAGCAGAATGTCGTTTTGCTTTTGGGTCTCATTAAGGTTCTGCCTAGAGATTAAATCGTTAGTAGGTATGGTAATACTCTCATCATAAAGTGTGAATTGGTCTTCGTCTCCTTCTGAATATTGAAAGGCACCAGTAAGTTCCTCACCTTCATTATCGAATTTGTTTTGATAATTCAATGAGAATTGCCAGTTTTTGTCATCTTCGTTTTCAACTTCCTTCCTAAAGGTTTCATTGTCCAATGTACTTTTATAACGCTCGGAAACAATGTTCGTAATGTCCGTACCATCCGAAATACGCTTAAAAAAAGTACCGGTCACCGATGAGGTTTCGTTGAAGAAATATTCTGCACCTAAATTTAGGTTGTAGCCCTCATTGTTCCTTTCATAATCCCTATCCTCAATTATTCTTGAAAATTCAGGTTCTGTTATAATTGTGTTTCCTCCATCATCCGTTGAGGTTCTTGAAAAATAATTATTATCAAAAAAGGCATTTCCTGGGCCTGTCCTTTTTCTATAGCCAACGGTAGTAAAGAAATTAAATTTATCCGTTCTCAAATTGGCATTGACCGTAGCACCTGCATTGGTGGGATGACCGGCATAAACGTTTACTGAACCATTAAAACCAAGTGTTTTTTCACGCTTTAAAATGATGTTTAGAATACCCGCAGTACCCTCGGCATCATATCTGGCGGAAGGACTTGTAATCACCTCTACTTTTTCAATGGCATCTGCTGGCAATTGTCTAAGGGCATCCGTGGAACCAAACCCTGCTAGGGCAGAAGGTTTTCCGTTGATGAGTATTCTAACATTTTCATTACCTCTAAGGCTAATGGCCCCATCGACATCCACATTTACCGATGGTACATTGTTTAGTGCATCGCTTACCGTGGCTCCGCTTATGGTGAGATCTTTTCCTATATTATAGATTTTTTTATCGAGTCTTACTTCTACGGTCGTACGTTCACCAACAACGTCCACTTCGTTTAGTTGGGCTACGTCCAAGGCCAATTTTATTGTTCCTAAGTCGGTGGATTTTGTGAATGTCTGGTTGGGTAATTGTTTCGTTTTATAGGAGATGTATTCTATACGAGCATTATATTTTCCAGGGGCGGTTTCAACTGAAAATTTACCATCAATATCTGTTATTCCACCAGTTACTTTATCTGGATTATCTATGCTTTGAAGAACTAAAGTGGCATATTCCAAGGGTTGATTGGTCTCTTGGTCCAATACGATACCCGAGATTGTTACAGGGGCTGAACCGTTCCCTGGTCCTCCTTCTGGTCTTTGACTTAAAATGGGTTGTAAAGTAAATAAAAGTAGGAGTAACGGGAAAAGTTTTCTCATAGGTTTAGTTTTTGTTCTTCTTTTTTTTCTTTTTTTCTTTTTTGTTCTTCTTTAAAGTCTTGGCTACCCCATTTTTTTGGAGTTCTACAAAGGCTTCGTATTTTTCCAAAGGAAGACTCGACTTTAGTTCTTCGTCTTGCCTAAGTGTTATATTTTCATATACTTCACGCATTTTTTCTGGCGGAAGTTTTAAAATCTGGGCCTCGATTCTTTCTTGAACGTACTTTTTCAATATTGAACTTAGTATTGCAGTTTCAAATTCGTTGAGTTGCAATGCTTCGGTAATGGAGGGCATCTCACCATCCACCAACTCTTCAGCAGTTTTAGGTTCTTCTTCCTTTGGTGTTTCCTGTACTTGTGGTATGGCACTTCTTTGACGGCCATATCCGTACCCCCTTCCATATCCGTAACCGCCATATCCATAGCCATATTGGCTAAAGGCTTCGGTCCCGGCAAAAAGAAAAAGGGTCATTAGAAATACGCTGAAACGATTCAATTTTATAGTACTTTTCATAGTATTAGATTGTAAAATTGGACTTAGGTTTAAACGGCTTTGGTTAATTATTTGTTAATGATTGGACCATCCATTAGGATTAATTTAGGATATGAGTTGCTCAATGTTTTCTGGAGGTCTACCAATAACGGCTTCGTTATCTTTTATAACTATCGGTCTTTCAATTAGTTTTGGATGAAGCAGCATGGCATTGATAATTTCTTCTTCCGAAAGTTCTTTGTTTTTATATTCCTCTTTCCAGATGGACTCGTTTTTTCTTACCAGTTTTTCCGCTGGAATGTTTAAATACTTAAGTATTTGACGAAGTTCTTCTATTGTTGGAACATCCTCTAGATATTTCCGTACTTCAAACTCCTTGCCAGAATTTTCCAAAATTTGGAGGCCTTCCCTTGATTTTCTACATCTAGGATTGTGGTATATGGTAATCATTTTTGGTTTATTTGCTGATTATTCTTCTTCTTTTTGTCCCATCATCATTAAATAGGCTTTTAGAAAAGCATCTATTTCTCCGTCCATTACGGCATCTACATTACCTGTTTCTTCGGCAGTCCTTACATCTTTGACCAACTTGTATGGATGCATCACATAATTTCTAATCTGTGAGCCCCATTCAATTTTCATTTTAGAGGATTCAATTTCTTGTCGGGCTTCCATTTTTTTACGCAGCTCTATTTCATAAAGTTGTGATTTCAACATCTTCATAGCGGTTGCCCTATTGTCATGCTGACTTCTGGAATCTGAACAAGAAATTTGAATGCCAGTAGGATGGTGGACCAGCTGTACCTTGGTTTCCACCTTATTTACATTCTGTCCCCCCGCACCACTGGATCTTGCCGTGGTAATGGTAATGTCAGCAGGGTTTACCTCTACCTCAATACTATCGTCTACCAAAGGATAGACATAAACGGAGACAAAGGAGGTATGCCTTTTGGCATTACTATCAAAAGGAGAAATGCGCACCAATCTATGAACGCCATTTTCACCCTTCAACCATCCGAATGCATATTCTCCGTCAATTTCCAAGGTAACCGTTTTTATTCCCGCCACATCACCTTCCTGAAAGTTGAGTTCCTTAACCTTGTACTTGTTTTTCTCCGCCCACATCATGTACATTCTCATGAGCATTGCGGCCCAGTCACAACTTTCCGTACCTCCGGCACCCGCTGTAATCTGAAGCACGGCAGGGAGTTCATCGCCCTCTTCGGATAGCATATTCTTGAACTCCATTTTTTCCAAAGCGTTAACGGCCTTGTCATATTGGCTTTCAACCTCCTCTTCGGACACTTCCCCTTCTTGAAGAAACTCGATCAGTACTTCTAGATCGTTTACCATCGTTTTGGCCTCGTTGAAATCATCCACCCATTGTTTTTTGGATTGGATAAATTTCATATGTGCCTGTGCCTCTTGGGGATTGTCCCAAAAGTCTGGAGCCAAGGTTTTCTCCTGTTCGTTTTCTATTTCAATAAGTTTGGCATCAATGTCAAAGATACCTCCTTAACGCACCAAGGCGATCAATAAGACCTTTGTAATGGTCTGTAGTTACTATCATATTTGATAATTTTTGGTAAAAGTAATATTCTTTTTTTCCAAAATGGAATAAGTCTAAATGGATTATTGTTGTATCTGTTGTTGATTACTCTTTACTACAACGGAATGGCCGGTTTTGTGATTTCCATGGGAGTACACCACTCCTTTTAAGGGAGAACAATCATTATAATCTTTGCCATGACTTACTTTTATGTGATTGGCGTTTGCCAGTATATTGTTGGTGGGATCAAAGCCTAGCCATCCGTAGTTAGGGAGATAGGCTTCCGTCCAAGCATGCATTTGGGAATCTCCCAGGTACCCGTTTTCATGATTGAGATAACCGGAAACATATCTTGCAGGGATACCATTTTTTCTGCAAACGGAGCAAAACAGATGCGCAAAATCCTGGCAAACTCCAGATTTTTGGGACAAAACTTTGTCGAGGGTTGTAGTAATGTCGGTGACTCCCGCATTATACTTTAAGAATCCATGTATCCAATTATTTAAAAGTTTAAGGTTTTCAAGTAACGAAGTATTGGTATTAAATTGAAATAATGGAGTTTCCAATTTTGGTAAAAGAGTCAAACGGGTAGATTTTAGAAATCTTTCAAAATTTATTTTAAACTCCAGAGTGTTGATTTCTTCAATGGATTTTTTTATTTCGGTTTTAGAAAATTCTTTTATCTCTTCACTTTCTAACTTTAAAACCTTAAATGTCGCTTCAAAGGATATTTCCTTAAACCTTTTTTTGGGATGGACCTTTATACTGTTAAAGCCGAAACCATTTATAGAGTATTGATTTATGGCATGTATGGAATTTGAGAAATCCTTTTCCACCAGTTCCTGGGTACTGTTCTCCAAGGGGAGTATTAAAAACTGCCAATAGGCATCGTCTACCCATTCTTCATAAACATTCTCTGACCTATAGGTAACCGTATATTCTTTTGACATCTTGGAAGCAAAAGTATGCTATTTGGTCATACTAATAGTTAAAAAACTCTTCGTCTACCTTATTGCTTATTTCATCGAGACTTCCAAGGATATTCCCGATGAAGGATTTGATGTCCTGCTCAATTTCCTCTATATATTTAAATTCATATTCTGCTCGTACCCGGCCAATAAGAAAAGCAGTGGATTCCTTATTATATCTTCTTTCCGGATTCAGGATTTTCACATGTTTGTAGAATTGATTCAGGGCGTTCATCACAGATCTAGGACAGTTGGGGTTGAGAATCAAAAATTCCAAGGTAGAAATACTGGTAGGGGTTTTTTTGTAATATCTTCTCATCATGTCATATGATTCGGCACATTTTAAGAGTGTGGTCCACTCAAAACTTTTTGTAAATGCGTCCTCATAGCTGCCTTGGGCCATAAGGGCATCTTTGTATTTGGAATTGATGATCCTGGTGATTTGAGTGGCCCTTTCTATGTTTACACCCATCATAATTATGGCATAAACGGAATCATGTAATAAGGTACCACGTATCTTTCCCCGGAGTATTGCACTCATCTCCGTAACATTGGTAGTAAAATCATGAAGTCCACTTTTTACAAAAATTTCTTTGGGATAGTTGAGTACAAAATGATAAAATTTATTGATGGATTCGTACAATTCGGTTGAAATCAAGTCTCTTGCACTGTTCGCGTTCTCCCTGGCATATCTAACATTGTTCAATATGGAAGAGGGGAATTCTGGATCCACACCTATTTTGTAAAGAACCTCCTCTTCCTTTAAAAAATCATCTGTGTTTTTTGTTGTTTCCCCAACCATAAAGAGCATGGACTTAAGTACAAATTGTCTGTCCTGTGAAATGTGGTTGGGTGCATCCAGAGAGGAAAAATAGTTGACGTTCATATAACGCGCAATATGTTCGGAACGTTCAATATAACGTCCCATCCAAAAAAGATTGTTGGCTACTCTTGCTAGCATGTATTTATTGTTTTTTTAAGACCCAAGTGTCTTTAGATCCACCTCCTTGGGAGGAATTTACTATTAAATTTCCTTTTCTAAGGGCCACCCTGGTAAGACCACCTTTAAGAACAAATTCTTTGTCTTTACCCAAAATGGTGAAGGTTCTAAGGTCTACATGGCGTTGTTCAAAAGACTCGGTATCGTCTATGTAAGTAGGATGAACGGATAGTGACATTATAGGTTGGGCAACATATTTCCTGGGATTTTCCTTGACCTGTTTTCTTACCTCTTCAATTTCTTTCTCTGATAGTCTATTACCTATGGAAATTCCGTATCCCCCGGCTTCGTCAACGGGTTTAATGACCAGCTCTGGAATGTTTTCCAATACATACTCCAGTTCATCTGGTCTACTGCAATGGTATGTATGTACGTTGTTTAAAATGGGTTCTTCGTTAAGATAATACTTTATTATTTCAGGCATATACGTATACACGGCCTTATCATCGGCTACCCCGGTTCCCGGTGCATTCGCCAAGGTAACGTTTCCTTTTTTGTAGGCTGAGAAAAGGCCTGGAACGCCCAACGCCGAATCGGGTCTAAATTCCAGAGGGTCTAAAAAGGCATCATCGATTCTGCGATAAATCACATCAACTTTTTCGGGACCCTTAATGGTTTTCATGTAAACAAAATCGTTCTCCACAAAGAGATCCCTGCCTTCAACCAACTCGACCCCCATAGTTTTGGCCAAGTAGGAATGTTCATAAAAGGCGGAATTATACATGCCGGGGGTGATTACCACGCAATTGGGAATATCCACTCCTTTTGGTTTAACAGATTCCAGTTGCTCCAAAAGATTTTCGGCGTAGTCGGTTACCGTATGGGTTTGGTAATGGTTAAAGACCCCAAAGAGGGCTCTTTTTAAAGCTGTTCTATTACATATTACATAACTCACACCGGATGGGCACCTTATATTGTCCTCCAAAACATAGTATTTGCCGTCTTTGTGCTTTATAATATCCGTCCCGGAAATATGATTATATATACCTCCAGAAGGATTTACCCCGTTCATCTGATCCAAATAATTCGCAGATGAAGTGATTAGCTCTAGAGGAACTATATTGTCCTTAAGTATTTTTTTGTCATGGTAAATATCCCATAGGAATAGGTTTAGGGCTTTAGCTCTTTGAATAGAGCCTTTTTCAATAATTTCCCATTCCTCCGTGTCTATAATTCGTGGAAAGAGGTCAAAAGGAAAAATCTTTTCCTGAACATTGTCTTCCCCATAGACCTGAAAGGTAATTCCCTGGTTGAAAAAGGATGCCTTCGCCTTTGAGTTTAGATTGATGTAGTCTTGGATGGAATGACCTCCATATATGTCAAAAAGCTTTTGATATACATCCTTTATGTTTCCTTCCTTATCATATATTTCATCGTACAAATCCGGGTTTCTTTGGTAGGATGAAAAAATTTGATTCTCAATCTTGGACATATGAATTTGTTTTCTTAAAAGGTAGAAAAAATTAAAGAGAATCTCAGTGTTATTTTAACATTAATGAGATGTCATTATTGGATTTTCAATAAAAATTAAGAGCCTATTTTGTCTAAAATATGATTCGCAATTAATGGGATGGGTAGTTGAGTTATTAATCGTAAATTATATATTTTTAACTCCAAACTAATTTTAGAAAATGAAAAATATATTCCAGTATTGGTTATTACTAACCACATTTTGTCTTTCTCAAGTTTACGGGCAGTTTTCCGAGAAAAAAAAGGACTACCAAAAGTTCGAAGGACTATTCGATTATTATTACGATTCCAAAACGGATAAAATCTATTTGGAAGTCCCTGAACTGGAAAAGGAATTTCTCTACGTCTCTTCATTGAGCAGTGGTATTGGCAGCAATGATATTGGTTTGGATAGGGGGCAGCTTGGAAATGAACAGGTGGTTTTCTTTAGAAAAGCAGGTAATAAGCTGATGTTGGTACAACCTAATTTAAAATTTAGGGCCTTGACTGAGAATACCTTGGAAAAAAAATCCGTAGAACAGGCTTTTGCAAAATCTATTTTATATGGATTTCCCATAGAGGAAGAGAAGAACGGAACCTATATAATAGATATTACCGGATTCCTGATGCAGGACACACACGGGGTTATAGAAAGGCTGCAAAGAATGGATCAAGGAAATTACAGCTTGGACAAGGATAAAAGTGCCATAGCCATGGACCGAACCAAGGCTTTTCCCAAGAACATTGAATTTGATGTGACCTTAACGTTCAAGGGTACTCCCAAAGGGGCTTATATACGTAGTGTTGCCCCAAATCCAGGATTGGTAACCGTGGCACAGCATCATTCTTTTGTGGAACTTCCCGATGACGGATTTGAAAAACGTGAATTTGATCCACGTTCAGGGGCATATCCATTTGCCTATTATGATTATGCAACCCCAGTGGAAGAATCTTTGGTAAAAAGATTTATACCACGCCATCGGTTGGAAAAGAAAAACCCCGAAGCTGAAGTTAGTGAAGCCGTAGAACCTATAATTTATTATTTGGACAATGGTACGCCAGAACCTATTAGAAGTGCTCTATTGGATGGTGGTAGATGGTGGAACCAGGCCTTCGAGGCCAGTGGTTATAAAAATGCCTTTCAAGTTAAAATGCTACCTGACGATGCTGACCCTTTGGATGTACGTTATAATGTAATACAATGGGTACATAGATCTACAAGGGGATGGAGCTATGGTTCTAGCGTAGCCGACCCTAGAACGGGAGAAATTATTAAAGGGCATGTGAGTTTGGGAAGTTTACGGATCCGCCAGGATTTCTTGATTGCTCAGGCGCTCATGAACAAACCTTTCGCTGATAGGGACGACAATTATCAGCCCATGTTGGATTTGGCCTTGGCCAGAATCCGTCAGTTGTCCGCCCATGAAATTGGCCATACCTTGGGATTTTCCCACAACTTTGCGGCCAGTACCAATAACAGGGCTTCCGTAATGGACTATCCGCATCCCCAGTTTTCCGTTAAGAATGGAGAAATCGATTTTTCCGATGCCTATGACACTGGAATAGGGGAGTGGGACAAGGTAATCGTTGCCTATGCCTATAGTGATTTTCCCGAAGGCACCAATGAAAGGGATGCTTTGAATGAAATATTGGAGAAGGCGACCTCGGAAGGTTTGCGCTATATATCCGATCAGGACGCAAGACCACAAGGTGGAGCCCATCACTATGGACATTTATGGGACAACGGCAATAATATAAGCGAGGAACTATTGGATATGCTAAAGGTAAGGGAGACGGCCATAAAAAACTTCTCCATAGATAACATTCGTACTAACGAAGCAAACTCCATTTTGGAGGATGTATTTGTTCCGCTCTATTTTTTCCATAGATATCAAACCGAAGCTGCCACCAAGATTATCGGTGGTTTGGACTATAATTACACGGTTAAAGGAGACGGACAACTTACTGTTGCCCCTATCGATAAGAAAACCCAGGAAAAAACCTTAACAGCAATTTTGAAGACATTGGATGCAGAGGAGATTATTATCCCCAAGGACAAGTTAACGTTGTTTCCACCTAGGGCCATAGGTTTTGGGCGAACAAGGGAATCCTTTAATGGTAAGACCGGCGTGTCCTTTGATGCACTCTCCGCCCCGGAAACGGCAGCCGATATGACCCTAGGCTTATTGTTACATCCGGAAAGGGCTTCAAGGTTGATCCAACAAAAGGCATTGGATCCAAATAATTTAGGATTGGAAGAGGTCTTGGAGGATGTGGTAGCAAACACCTTTGGAAAGAGCCATAAGGATGCCTATATAAACGAAGCACAACAGAACGTCAATTTTAGGGTGCTTTTTCACCTGATGAATTTAGCAGCGAGCGATGAAGTGCATCCACAGGTGAATGCAGTGGCCAATATGCAGCTTAAAAAATTGAATGGAATGGGAATGGGTAATGAAGCGATAAAAGCGGAAATAAAACGTAGAATCGATGAATTTTACGAGCATCCTGAAACGTTCAAAGTAGTTCCTTCCCCAAAACTTCCAGATGGTTCACCTATTGGAATGGACTGTTTTCATTAATGGGTTCAAAGACAAGTATGAAAATAAACCTGATAAGCGATACGGTCACCAAGCCGACTGCAGGAATGCTCAATGCCATGATGACGGCGGAGGTAGGTGATGATGTGTTTAAAAACGACCCTTCCGTAAACGCTTTGGAAGAAAAAGTGGCTAAGATGTTCGGTATGGAAGCAGCACTTTTTTTCCCTAGCGGCACAATGACTAACCAAACGGCAATCAAACTGCATACACAGCCAGGGGAACAGTTAATATGCGATAAATACGCCCATGTCTTTAATTACGAAGGTGGAGGGGTTAGCTTTAATAGCGGTGTTTCTTGTCGCTTACTGGATGGTCAGAGAGGAATGGTTACGTCTAAGCAGGTAGAGGACGCCATAAATCCTCCCGACTTTTATCATAGTCCCTTAACCTCTCTGGTGTGCATTGAAAATACGACCAATAAAGGCGGTGGTGCCTGTTGGGATATTGAGGAATTAAAAAAAATAAAGGCAGTTTGCGAAAAACACGGTCTTCATTATCATTTGGACGGAGCCCGATTATGGAACGCCTTAGTGGCTAAAAAAGAGGGTCCGAAACAATACGGGGCTCTTTTTGAAACTATTAGTGTTTGTTTGAGCAAAGGCTTGGGATGCCCCGTTGGCTCCGTGCTTTTGGGAAGCAAGGAAAATATTAATGATGCACTTCGGATTCGGAAAATTTTTGGAGGAGGTATGCGTCAATCCGGATTTTTGGCGGCTGCTGGCATTTATGCATTGGACAATCATATTACACGATTGGCGGAAGACCATAAAAAAGCCGCTGAAATTGGAACAGAATTGGCCTCTTTAAACTTCATAAAGAAAGTGGAGCCCATTGAGACCAATATCATCATTTTTGAAATTGATGAGGATTTTATGTCCAGTGAAAATTTTAATTCGAAATTGGCTGAAAAAGACATCCATATCATCAGTATGGGGCAGGGTAAACTACGAATGGTTACCCACATGGATTATACAGATGAAATGCACAATTATTTTTTGAAAACCTTGAAACGTCTATAAACCAATTGTAGAATCCTTATTTGACCAAAATTTCCTTTAGGTTTTTGATTCCGTTTTCCATACCGGGTTCGGAATTGTAAAGTCCGCTGCTTCCCACAATGGTAC
Source organism: Maribacter cobaltidurans (assembly GCF_002269385.1). NCBI lineage: Bacteria > Pseudomonadati > Bacteroidota > Flavobacteriia > Flavobacteriales > Flavobacteriaceae > Maribacter > Maribacter cobaltidurans. The sequence goes on along the minus strand of NZ_CP022957.1, from coordinate 57,181 downwards.
CTTTGTCATTTTTTAGATTGAAAAGAAATTGACCATCGAAATTCGTCTTACGTTCAAAACGCTTGGTAAGCACGCTTTCGTTTTTGAGGTCTTTGAGGGTCGCTTCCAAGGATGAATTGTCCGCAAAGGGAATACTTTCCAAAAGTACTCTTCCGGATGGGGACTTCACAACAAATTGAAAATTGCTGTCACCTTTCTTTTTAACCTCTATCATAAAATTTCTTTCTCTTAAAGATAAGAAATTTGCCCTAATGGATTTAATAAAGGTTTGAGGATTATTTGAATAGTGAATCCATCCCAGGAATATTCGGCATACCTTCCTTGGCTACAGCCGCTAGTTCGGTCTCATTGACACTAGTGGCCCTTTTAATAGCCTTGTTTAGGGTCAGAATAAGATAATCTTCCAATTGTTCCTTTTCCTGTAGCAATTCCTCTGAAATCTCTATTTTTTTAATTTCTCTATTGGCCGTAATGGTTACGGAAACCGAACCATCTGTAGACTTTTCGTCTATGAGAACGGTATCCATTCTTTTCTTGGTCTCTTCAACTTTTTTCTGGGTCTCCTTTAGTTTACCCATCATTCCCATCATATCTCCGAACATAGTCAATGTTTGATTTTAATATACCTTGTAAAAATAGTAAAATGTTTACAAACTCCATGCGCAGGAATTCCATGGGGTAATATCAGGATGCTCCTAATAATAAGTTCTATTTTTGCAGCTACCTTTCAAATTGAAAAGTACACCAAATGATAAAAAAGAAAGCACCCGTAACAAAGAAAGTGCCCAAGGAACTGATTGTTCATAATGATGTAAGAATTGACAATTATTATTGGCTTAATGATAGGGAAAATCCTGAGGTCATAGCTTATTTGAATAGTGAGAATGACTATTACAATGAAATGACATCGCATACAAAAGCCCTCCAGGAAGAATTGTTTAAGGAAATGAAGTCAAGGATTAAAGAGGATGATGAATCCGTTCCCTATACGCTTAACGGGTATTGGTACAAGACCAGGTACGAGGTTGGAAAAGAGTATCCGGTGTACAGCCGTTTTAGGGAATCTTTGGAATCCGAAGAGGAAATCATGTTTAATGGTAACGAAATGGCCGAAGGTCATGATTACTTCAGTATGGGCGGTATTGCTGTCAGTCCAGATAATTCATTGGCCATTTTTGGGGTAGATACGGTTTCCAGAAGAGAATATACATTGCGGGTAAAGAATTTGAAAACAGGTGAAATATATGCCGATACAATTTTGAATACCACTGGCGGGGGAGTTTGGGCCAACGACAATAAAACGTTTTACTATACCAAAAAGGATACTGTAACCTTACGCTCTGACAAAATTTACAAGCATATTCTAGGAACTCCAGAATCTGATGACGAACTGGTTTTTCATGAAAAGGACGACACTTTTAGCACCTTCGTATATAAGACTAAATCAAAAAAATATGTTGTAATAGGCTCCCACAGTACCTTAACTTCAGAATTTCAGATTCTATCCTTGGAAAGACCGGACGAGGGATTTAAAGTGTTTTCACCACGACAAAGGGGGGTAGAATATTCCATTTACCATTACAGGGATTCCTTTTACGTCTTAACCAATAAGGATGGAGCTACAAATTTTAAATTAATGAAGGTAGGGGAGCAAAACACCTATTTTGAACATTGGAAGGAATTTATTGGGCACAGGGAGGATGTATTGCTAGAGGATGTGGATATTTTTAAGGAATACTATGTGCTTTCTGAACGTGAAAATGGCCTTAACCAAATCAGGATTATTAGATGGGACGGTTCTGATGCCTATTACCTTCCATTTGAAAGTGAAACCTATACGGCCCATGTAGGCAATAATCGGGATTTCGATACGGAAATCCTTAGATACAGCTACAATTCCCTCACCACCCCCAGTTCTGTAATCGACTTCAATATGGCCACAAGGGAGGAGACCGTTATGAAAGAGCAAGAAGTGCTAGGTGGAAATTTTAACAAGGAGAACTACATTGAAAAACGACTATGGGCTCCGGCCAGGGACGGTTCTAAGATTCCTATTTCTTTAGTACATCATAAAGATACTGCCCTTAACGAGAATACACCATTGTTGCAGTATGCCTATGGGTCTTACGGATATACCATAGATCCTTATTTTTCCACAGTGAGATTGAGTTTGTTGGATCGGGGTTTTGTCTATGCCATTGCCCATATTCGTGGAGGCGAATATTTAGGTAGAAAATGGTATGAGGAAGGAAAGCTTCTTAAAAAAATGAACACGTTTACAGATTTTGTTGACTGTTCCAAGTATTTAATAGCACAGAAAATAAGTAGTTCAAAACACCTATATGCCATGGGAGGCTCCGCAGGCGGACTCTTAATGGGTGTGGTAATAAATTTGGAACCGCTACTCTATAACGGGGTAATTGCCTCGGTTCCTTTTGTCGATGTCGTTACCACTATGCTAGATGATTCCATACCATTGACTACAGGGGAATACGACGAATGGGGAAATCCCAATGAATTGGAATATTATAATTATATGAAATCCTATTCTCCTTATGACAATGTAAAAGCACAGGATTATCCCAATTTGTTGGTAACAACCGGTCTACATGACTCCCAGGTACAATATTTTGAACCGGCCAAATGGGTGTCCAAGCTTAGGGAGTTGAAAAAAAATGATACTTTTTTATTTTTTGACATTAATATGGAAGCAGGACATGGCGGTGCTTCAGGTAGGTTTGAGGCATTGCGTGAGGCAGCAAAGGAATACGCATTTTTGTTAGATTTGGAAGGAAAAATAGTACTGTAGAAAAAAAATAGTAATTTTGTAGCAAATTTTAACAAATCCTTGATTTGCTAAAAATAAATAAAACTTATCCCCCTTATGGAAAATAAGATAAAGGCTTACAACAATATCTTAGAATTAATTGGGAAAACACCGCTGGTAAAACTTAATCGAATTACCGAAAATCTAACAGGTGACTTTTATGCCAAAGTCGAGGCGTTTAATCCAGGACACTCATCCAAAGATCGTATTGCAATCCATATCATAGAGGAGGCCGAAAGAAAAGGTCTTTTAAAGGAAGGAAGCACCATTATTGAGACTACCTCTGGTAATACAGGATTTAGTATAGCCATGGTAAGTATCATTAAAGGATACAAGTGTATTTTAGCGGTCAGTTCAAAATCTTCTGCAGATAAAATAGACATGCTTCGTTCAATGGGTGCAGAAGTCTATGTTTGTCCGGCACATGTAAGCGCAGATGATCCCAGGTCCTACTATCAGGTAGCAAAACGTTTGCACGATGAAACAAAAAATTCCATCTATATCAATCAATATTTTAATGAATTGAATATGGAGGCCCATTACCGGTCTACCGGTCCTGAAATATGGGAACAAACATCTGGACAAATTACACATCTTGTGGCCTGCAGCGGCACTGGAGGAACAATATCTGGAACGGCCCGTTTTTTAAAGGAACAAAATCCTAATATTAAGGTGATAGGTGTTGATGCATACGGTTCTGTACTCAAGAAATATCATGAAACGGGTACATTGGATACCAATGAAATTTATCCTTACAGAATTGAGGGATTGGGTAAAAATTTAATTCCCACGGCAACCGATTTTGAAATTATAGACGAATTTATAAAGGTTTCGGATGCGGAAAGTGCGCATACAGCGAGGGAGATTTCCAAAACCGAAGGTATGTTCGTTGGTTATACCAGCGGGGCGGCAATGCAAGCTTTGAAACAGTTGGATGCTATGGAGGTATTTGATAAGGACAGCAAAGTTGTGGTCATATTTCCAGATCATGGATCAAGATATATGAGTAAAATATATAGCGATCAATGGATGGAAGACCAAGGATTTTTTGAGGCAAATCAAGTCGAGGAAAAACAGGAGATACAATATATTAAATGATAATAAACTATATCATTTTAGAAAAAGCGGGCCCAAAGCCCGCTTTTTCCATTAATAAAATATTTATGAATGCTGTCCAAAAATTTTTACTTTTGCAGGCAGAACCAAATTTAGGCAATGAGAGACTTATTTGAAAGAATCATAGAGAACAAGGGTCCTTTGGGAAAATGGGCGTCACAGGCAGAGGGATATTTTGTGTTTCCAAAATTGGAAGGACCTATTTCCAATAGAATGAAATTTCAGGGAAAGGATGTAATTACTTGGAGTATTAATGATTACTTAGGTCTTGCGAACTTGCCGGAAATTAAAAAAGTTGATGGGGAAGCCGCAGCGGAACACGGAGCCGCTTATCCTATGGGTGCTCGAATGATGAGTGGACATACGGATTTTCATGAACAATTGGAAAAGGAGTTGGCCGCATTCGCGCAAAAAGAAGCTTCCTACCTATTGAATTTTGGCTATCAAGGATTCATGTCGGTTATCGATGCATTGGTCACCAAGGATGACATCATCGTGTATGATGTGGATTGCCATGCATGTATTATTGATGGTGTTAGATTGCATATGGGTAAAAGGTTCACTTTTACGCACAATAATGTAGAAAGCCTTGAAAAGAATTTGGAACGGGCCACCAAAATGGCAGATCAGACTGGAGGAGGTATTTTAGTTATTTCTGAAGGTGTGTTCGGTATGCGGGGGGAACAAGGTATTTTGAAAGAGATAGTGGCCCTAAAGAAGAAATACAATTTTAGACTGCTTGTTGATGATGCCCATGGTTTTGGAACGTTGGGTAAAACGGGTGCCGGTGCCGGTGAGGAGCAAGGTGTACAAGAAGATATCGATGTTTATTTGGCCACCTTCGCAAAATCAATGGCAGGTATTGGAGCCTTTGTTGCGGCGGATCAAGAAATTATAGATTATTTAAAATATAATCTACGCTCCCAAATGTTTGCAAAATCCCTTCCTATGGTATATGTTAAGGGGGCTTTGAAACGTTTGGATATGTTACGGACCATGCCTGAATTAAAGGCCAAGCTATGGGAAAACGTCAATGCATTACAGAACGGGTTAAAGGAAAGAGGTTTTGATATTGGGACCACTACAAGTTGTGTAACCCCAGTTTATCTCAATGGAAGCATTCCAGAGGCCATGGCCTTGGTTAAGGATTTGCGAGAGAATTATGGTATTTTCTGTTCTATTGTGGTGTACCCTGTAATCCCAAAAGGACTTATACTTTTGAGATTGATACCTACCGCCACACATACAATGGAGGACATTGCAGAAACTTTGGATGCTTTTTCAGCAATCAGGGATAGGCTTAAAAATGGTACGTATAAACGACTTTCCGCAGCGGTGGCAGCAGCCATGGGAGAGTAACATTAATAAAAATTAATTAGTTAAAAAGCCCTTACTTTAAAAGTAAGGGCTTTTTTTAAAGACTTTTTCTAAAGGTTCTTCTCCTTTTGTAAATAACCGGATCAAAATGTTTCCACATTTGTTTGATGGCAATATTCTCTTCCAATTCTGGCGTTCTGTAACACATTTCAATACCTTTTTCTTTAAAGGTTTTATAGTACTCGTTGAATATTACCGCTGTAACTCCTTTATTTTGGTAATCTGGATGAATTCCAATAAGATAGAAAGTTACGTCTTTGCTGTTTTTCTTTGCTCTTAGTAAATGAAAAATACCAAAAGGGAGCAATTTACCATTCGCCTTTTGTAAAGCCTTGGAGTAGGAGGGCATAACTATAGCAAAGGCAATTAATTTTTCATTTTTGTCCCTAATGAATTTTATATACTCCGGATTAATAAAACTGATGTACTTTTTCTTGAAATACGCTTTTTGTTTTTCCGTAATGGGCACAAACGACGAAAGTTTGGAATAGGTTTCATTGAAAAGATCGAACATTTCATCGGCATAGGGCATTACCTCCTTGCTAGTGCTAAAGTTCATTTCAGTTAAACCATATCTTTTTTTGACGAGATCATTCAATTTTGTGAAGAGGGCAGGGTCAGCATTACTGGCAGGAAATTTATTTTCCATGTATTCCTTTTCCTTTACAAACCCAAGATTTTTGTAATGGCTTTCATAGTAAGGATAATTGTACCAAGTTATCATGGAGCCTATATGATCAAAGCCTTCCACAAGCACCCCCACCTTATCCAGGTTGGAAAACCCTACTGGCCCTTCCATATATTCCAGACCATTGCGAGAACCTATTTCTGCTACCTTATCAAGAAGAAGTTTGGATACCTCCGTGTTATCAATAAAATCAAACCAACCAAACCTCATTTTTTTCACTTTCTGGTGGTTTACCTCTAAATTATTAATTATCGCGGCTATCCTACCTACTATTTTATCACCATCGTAAGCAAGAAAATACCAAGCTTCTGCATCTTTGAATATGGGGTTTTTATCCTTGTTAAACGTGTCCAGTTCATCTTTGATAATGGGCGGAACCCAATATGGCGAATCCTTGTAAAGTGAAAAGGGAAAGGTTACAAACTTTCTCAAATCTTCTTTGCTTGAAACCTCTTTGATTGTTATCATTGATGAATATTAGAAGCATCAATATTAGGAATATTAATCAATACCTGAAAGAAAGGTCAAGTTAAATTGGTGTAGTATCGGGATTGATTAAAAATCTATTTCGCTATCGTCCCTGTTGTTTTTCTTTTGGGCCTTTTTGAGTTTTCTCAATTGTTTTTTGGACGGACCTAAATCAATATCTTCAGCGCCATTTCCCCTTGACTTTTTATTTTTCCGTTTTTCCTTTTTCATGGAGTTTTTCTTGATAGGTCCCCCGGAACCTATAGGGTTCTGGTCGTCTATTGGGATTAGCTTGTCCTTATGAAAATCGAACCGGTAGGATCCTCCAGCACTAACAAACACTCGGGAAGGTGTATTTTTGAAGCTTGCCCCAAGTCCAAGGTCTACCTGAACGCGTTCATTGATCAAATAGGCGACTCCTCCTCGTAACAATAAATCGGAATATCTATCGCTCTGTATACCTTGGTGCTCCATGAATGCGCTCCATTTAGGGTTTCTAAAGGCATGGGAAAAAGATATTAAATAACTCAACTCAGGGTCATCCGTACCAATTCTATCGTAGGCCGTATTGGTAATCATGACCATTCTTGGGGTCAATCTACTTTGAGTTGCAATCATGGCTCTTGGTGAAATGGTAGGTTCTCCAGGATAGTAGGGATTGTCTCCTAATACAAAATTGGCGCCGGCGTAAATAGATATGGCCGGAAGCAGATTTTTAAATTGAAATTTGTGGTTGGCACGCCAGCTATAAAGATTTGGTTTATTCCGTTCCGGATTTTTATATGGGTCATATACCAAGAACTTTAATCCGAGCCTATTTCTGGAGAAATCCCTTCTTTTCGCTTTTAGGTCGAAGTTATTATAGATAATATCTTGATCTTGGAAGGTGCCTTCATAGTTTAGTTCCAATTGCTCAAAAAGTAGCCCATAACGAAGAGAAAAATTTGTTCCCCAAAGATCGGATTGTGTATTAAGCAGCGTATGGTCGCTTTGCTCATAAAATAGGCCCATTTCTGCCTGTACCACGTTTTTGCCCACTGCATAGGCGCTAACGGAAAGTCCCGGTCTATTGGAATTAATGACATCCGTATATTGTGCAACGGCACTAAAGTGAACGATAGACCCAACTAAAATTTGAAATAGGATTCTTTTGGTACTAAAGGGTTTGCCCATGGAAACGACTTTATAATTATTTTAATACTTTGAATCTAGTAATACAACGTGATAATTGTATTTTTGATATATAACAATCTAAATAAATGGCATTTTTAAAGGCAATATTGGTAATTCTTTTGGTGTATTATTTGCTAAAGATTCTGGTAAGAATGTTCGCACCCCAAATATTGAATTACGCAGCCAAGAAAACAGAGTCCCATATCAGAAAGACTTTTGAGGGTTTTAATCAGGAATCCGATAAGCGGGATGAACAGGTAGGTGATGTTATTATCAATAAAAAATCGACCGCAAAGAAGAGCAAATCCGAAAAAGTTGGGGAATATATAGATTTTGAAGAACTAGACTAGCTATCTTTGTCTAACCAACCACCGGAACATGAAGAAAGGTCTAAAATTCTTTTTCACCCATTTTTTTGTAACCGTATTCTTTATAATCGTCGCTCTGGCATACTTTCACCCGGTACTTCAGGGAAAAGTAATTTTTCAGAATGATATAGCCCAATATACGGGCATGGCCAAGGAACAGAATGATTTCAGAAAAAAAACTGAAACGGAACCTTACTGGACCAATAGTGCTTTTGGTGGAATGCCTACGTATCAGTTAGGTGCAAATTATCCTCACAATTACATTAAGGATTTGGATAGGCTTATTCGGTTTTTACCCAGACCCGCAGATTATTTATTTCTTTATTTTATCGGTTTTTATATTCTTCTCTGTTGTCTAAAAGTAGATTACAGATTGGCTATAGTAGGAGCACTTGCCTTTGGTTTTTCAACTTACCTGATTATAATAATTGGAGCAGGACATAACGCCAAGGCACATGCACTTGGGTATTTGCCCATTCTATTGGCGGGTATCGTACTTGTATTTAGAAAAAAGTATCTGTACGGATTTTTGGTCGCCGCTTTGGGAATGGCCCTGGAAATAGTGGCCAACCACTACCAGATGACCTATTACTTTATGTTGTTGGTGTTGGTTTTGGGCATAGTCTATTTGGTGGATGCCATTAAAAGGAAGGAATTAAGGCATTATTTTATTTCTGTTGGTATTTTAATTTGTGCCGTGGTTTTGGGAATATGCGCAAATGCTACCAGCTTATTGGCTACGAAGGAATATGCAGATTGGAGTACAAGGGGCAAAAGCGAGCTCACCATTAATCCAGATGGTTCGCCAAAAGAAAGTACCGGAGGACTCAGTAAGGAATATATTACCCAGTGGAGCTATGGGGTTGCAGAATCCCTAAATCTTTTCGTACCCAGATTGTTCGGCGGGGCTAGCCAAGAAAATCTTGGGGAGGATTCTAAATCTTTTAAATATTTAATAGATAAGGGGTTGCCAAGGTCCAGCGCTTTGGATTTTGTTAGTGGACTTCCGTTATATTGGGGGCAGCAGCCGGGTACTTCTGGTCCTGCCTATATTGGGGCTATCCTATTTTTTCTATTTGTACTCGGTTTATTTTTGGTGAAGGGCAAACACAAATGGTGGTTGTTATTCGGAGTTTTGTTATCACTCATTTTATCATGGGGGAAAAATTTCAGTGGCCCCACCAATTTTATGATTGATTATTTTCCCTTGTACGACAAATTCAGGGCTGTTTCTTCCATACAGATAATTTTGGAGCTCTGCGTCCCTATTCTAGCCATTTTGGCCTTGAAAAAGGTCTTTTCGGGCAAAGTTAGCCAAGACGATAAATTGAAATCCTTAAAGTACGCAGGAGGCGTAATGCTCGGTTTGGGAATTGTGCTGTTTTTGTCAAAAGGGATGTTCGATTTTGTAGGTCCAACGGATAACAGGTTACGAATGACCGGACTTGAGGAGTTGCCGGAGATGCTAAAATTGGACCGCAAGGCAGTATATACCAATGACCTTTTACGCTCTTTAATTTATGTGATACTAACACTTGGATTGCTTTGGTTTTACCTAAAAGGAAAACTCAAGGAAAATTTAGTGGTCTTGGGTATTGGGCTACTGGTGGTTTTTGATTTGGTCGGTGTGAATCTTAGGTATGTGAATGCCGATAATTTCGTTGCCAAAAGAAGGATGTTGGAGCCGTTTCAGGCATCGGCCGCGGACAAACAAATTATGGAAGATGAAGGTGTTTACCGGGTTTTTGACCAAACTGATGGTTTTGACTCTGCAAAGACGGCTTACTTTCATAATAGCATAACGGGATACCATGCCGCCAAGCCCGCAGGCATGCAAGATCTTTTTGAGTTCCATATTTACAAGGGTAATCTTTCCGTTTTCAATATGCTTAATGTAAAGTATGTCATTAGGCAAGATCAGGAAGGAAACATTTTTCCAATTCAAAATCCCAATGCAAATGGTAATGCTTGGTTTGTTTCACAATTAAAAAGTGTAAACTCAGCGGATGAGGAAATCATAGCGTTGGATAGCCTTGATACCAAGACTACTGCGGTATTCAATGCAAGCAAAGTAGAGAATGTAAATAGGTTGGATTATCAGGTAGATTCCACGGCTACGATTACACTAACGGACTATGAGCCCAATCACCTTACCTATAGGTCCAACAATCCTAATGCTGGGATTGCCGTATTTAGTGAAATGTATTACCCCAATGGCTGGAACGCCTATATAGATGGGAAACCAACGGACCATTTTAAGGTAGATTATGTACTAAGGGCCATGCGAATTCCTGAGGGTAATCATACCGTAGAATTTAAATTTGAACCCCAAGTAGTTGCAAAAGGAAGTCAGATTACTTTGGCAAGTACTATTCTGCTTGGTTTAGTGCTACTAGGTGGTATAGGATACTCTTTTTGGAAACGAAGAAAGGAGGAATCCTAATGAAAAAAGTTCTGGTCATTACGTATTACTGGCCGCCCGCTGGTGGCCCTGGAGTACAACGGTGGCTAAAATTTGTAAAGTATTTACCTGATTTTGATGTTGCCCCTATAGTTTATATTCCCGAGAATCCACATTATCCTTTAATCGATGATTCATTGATGGATGAGATTCCCAAGGATATTAAATGTTATAAACAACCTATTTTTGAACCTTATGGGCTTTCTTCCCTTTTGTCTGGCAAGAAGACCAAACGAATAAGTTCAGGGGTGATAACTCCAAAAAACCAATCCGTATTGGAACGACTAATGCTCTGGGTAAGGGGAAACCTCTTTATACCGGATGCGCGTAAATTTTGGGTAAGACCATCGGTTCGTTTCCTTGGCCGTGTACTTAAGGAGCATGACATAGGGACTATAATCACCACCGGACCGCCACATAGTCTGCATTTAATCGGCTTAAAACTAAAGGAACAACATCATCTTCAATGGATTGCGGATTTTAGGGATCCCTGGACCTCGATAGGGTATCACAAAAAATTAAAGTTATCTTCCAACGCCCAAAAAAAACACAAGGATTTGGAGTATCGGGTTTTAAATAGTGCCGATAAAATTGTGGTCACTAGTAAGACGACTAAACAGGAGTTTGAACAAATTACTACCAAGCCGATCAAAGTAATCACCAATGGATACGCTTTACCTGAAAGTACATCAGCTGAATTGGATAAAAAGTTTACCATTTCCCATATAGGTTCCATGCTTGCGGATAGAAATCCGATTAATTTGTGGAAGGTACTAGGGGAATTAGTGCGTGATAATCCTGATTTTAAGTCCTCTTTAGAATTAAATTTTGTGGGAGTCCTTGGGGAAAACATTCTTAATTCGATACAAGAATATGGACTTGAAAAACATGTAAATGTCATCGGATATTTACCTCATGATCAAGCCGTGGAATATCAGTTAAAATCCCAAATATTACTTTTGGTGGAAATTGACTCCGAAGAGACTCTTGGAATCATTCCGGGAAAGTATTTTGAGTATCTGTGGGCCAATAGGCCTATTTTGGGAATTGGCCCATCTGGATGGGAAGTTGCTGAGATGATTACGGAAACGAAATCGGGTAAGGTCTTTGATTATACGGCAAATTCCGAACTTAAAAATGTAATTTTAAATTGGTTTGAATCCTATGAGGACCAATCTTTGACCATATCGTCCCAACATATTGAAAAATATAGTAGAAAGGAACTTACCAGGCAATTAGCAGAATACATTTAATGGGAATCGTACTTAAACAATCTTTGAATAATACCATAGTCACCTATTTTGGTTTTGCTATTGGAGCCGTTAATTATTTGTTTTTGTTTACAAATTTTATGGAACCTGAAAGCTTTGGTCTTATTCAGGTAATCACTTCCGTTTCCGGCATTCTAATGCCCATTTTAGCCTTTGGAGTACCTAATAGTCTTGTAAAGTTTTACAGTGGTTTTACAAAGCAAGAGGAGCAGGATAAGTTTCTGACCATGATGCTTTTTTTGCCGTTTATTTTTATAGTTCCATTGGCCGTATTGAGTTACTTCGCCAATGAGGCCATCGGAAATCTTTTGTCGAGGGAAAATCCGGTAGTTAGGGATTATGTTTGGCATATTTTTATTATAGGCATCGCCATGGCGTACTTTGAGGTATTTTATGCTTGGGCAAGGATTGGTATGAAGTCGGTATTCGGGAATTTTTTGAAAGAAATCTTCTGCAGGGTAGGGCAGACTGTGTTATTGATATTGTTATGGGTTAAGGTTATAGACGTTCCCTTTTTCATAAATGCGTTGGTGGGCTTTTATTTGTTAAGGACCATTCTAATGAAGATATATGCCTACCGGCTTCGATTTCCCAAATTCATTTTTGAACTACCGGTCAATTGGACTAAAATTCTAAAATATAGCGCACTGATTATTCTTGGTGGATCAACGGCCATAGTCCTTATGGAGGTGGACAAAGTAATGCTGAACAATTACTTACCCATTGAGAATGTGGCTTACTACGCCGTTGCCGGATTCATGGCTACCGTGATTGCGGTACCTGCACGGGCCATGCATCAAATTACATACCCAATGACCGCGGAATATATAAATACAGGTAATTTCAAATCCTTAAAGACCCTATATCAAAAAAGTTCCTTAACCTTGTTTATTATATCGGCTTTACTTTTGGTCCTAATTATTTTAAACCTGAAGGATTTATATCAACTACTTCCATCGAACTATAGCCAGGGTTTTACCATTGTTTTTTGGATTGGCTTGGCGAAGGTATATGATTCCCTTTTGGGAAATAATAACTCCATATTATACAATTCCAACTATTATCAATCGATTTTATTCTTTGGTGTACTATTGGCCTTAATGGCGATTTGTTTTAACGTATGGCTTATACCTGCTTACGGATTAAATGGTGCGGCCATAGCCAGTTTTTCGGCCTTTTTTATATACAATACCTTGAAGTTATATTATGTGAAGTCGAAATTTGGTATACAGCCTTTTACAAATGAGACTTTCAAGGTCCTGGTCTTGGTCATCATTCTTAGTGCATTATTCTATTTTGTTGAATTTCCCTTTCATCCTTTGCTCAATATTGCCTTAAAGAGCTTTCTGATAGGAGGTATTTATATATTTATTTTATATAAATTAAAGATATCCGAGGATATACAGTTGGTTCTTGCAAAATTTTTTGGAAAAAGGTAATAGCTATTGACTATAGCTTTTTTACATCATTTGATTTGCGAAGCCCGTATTGCCGTTTATAAATTTTTATAACGACCAAGAAGAGATTGATGATCAAAGGTCCAAAAATCAATCCCACAAAACCAAAAAGAGGTATCCCCACAAGTACACCGATTAATGTAATAATAGGGTGCGTACTGTCCAATTTTTGTAGTAGAAACAACCTAATGAGATTGTCCGTGGAACCAACTACGACTAGCCCATATAGAAGAATGCCCCATGCCTGAAATTCGTTTCCATTGGCCATACTGAGAACGAATACGGGAAATATGCCTAAGAAAGTCCCTATGAATGGAACCATGGAACCTATGGTAACAATTACAAACCAAAATAACGGGTTTTCAATCCCAAAAATAAAAAAGCCAATTAGTGCTATAATACCTTGAGCTATGGCCACCAAGGGTATGGCAATGGCATTTGAGCTTACTACATGATCTATTTCCTCACCTAAAATCCTCAATGTCTTTTTGCTTAAAGGGATATATTCCATAAGGGAATCCTTTATGTTATTGGAGTTCTTGAGCATGAAATATAAAATGAAGAGTAGAACGCCCAAAGAAATAAAAACATTAACCGTACTACTGGCAAAACCTGAAAGGTTATTGGTTATCCAAGAGGAGGCTTGTTTGGGGTCAATAGCGGAGGAAACATCATAACCTATATGCTTTTCCAAAAGAAAAACCTGTTCCTTAAAGGCACTTGTAACCTGTTCAGACTTATTCGCTAAATTTCCTATTTCGGAACCAAGCATTAAAACAGCACCGGACAAGGGAATACAAATACCAATAAACGCCGCAAATATAAGCAGCATGGCAGCCCAAGTTTCTCGCCATCCTTTTTTAAGGAGTTTAAACATCCACTTTCTTAATACGACATACAATGTCAAAGCTCCAAGAACTCCAGAAATATATGGAAGCATATATATTACAATAAGCCCACCCAAAAATAGAATTAGTGAAATCAGTACAAGTTGTCTTATTAACTTAGGATTAATTTTTTTCAATTATCTGTAGAATAGCAGTTAGTAATGTTTGTAAGCTACTTCAATTCCATGTAATTTGTTGATTCACTTAAATAAATAAGTAATCGTTTTACTTGTCAAATAAATTTATCTAAATAAGATTGGCTATTATAGAAACCCACACGGTCCCGGAGAAAGTATGCATTTCAAGATTGCAGGAATATGGTGTTGGTATATTCTTAAACCTTCCAACAAAGTCCTCTTTGAAAAAGGCGATTAGAAAAAATTTGATTCTGGTCGACGGTAAAATAGCAACGACGGCAACCTATATTCTGGGTGGGGAGACTATCAGCCTAAGGGAAGCCCCCATAAAGGAAAGCAAGAAAAAATTACAGCTTCCTTTGGAAATCGTTTTTGAAGATGATCATTTGGCCGTAGTAGCGAAACCACCGGGAATTTTGGTCAGTGGAAATGGTTTTAGGACCATAGCCAATGCCTTGCCCCAAAACTTAAAAAGGAGCAAAGAGCCTGATGCCATAATTCCCAAACCTGTTCATAGACTGGACTATCCTACAACTGGACTGTTGTTGACCGGAAAAACGGCCAGCAGTATGGTTACTTTGGGAAATCAATTCAAGAAAAAGCAAATAGCTAAAACCTATTATGCCGTTACTATTGGGGCCATGAAGAACAAGGGTATTATAAACTCGCCTATTGATGGCAAGGATTCAGTTTCCTATTATGAGGTTATAAGTACGGTAGCATCCAATCGATTTATATTCCTTAATTTGGTAAAATTAAGTCCAATGACCGGCAGAAGGCATCAACTTCGAAAACACTTACAAAGCATAGGGAATCCTATTTTAGGAGACCCCCTTTATACTTCTGCTCATTTAAAATTGAAAGGTAAAGGTCTGTATCTACACGCCGCCGTTTTGGAATTTGACCACCCAAGGACTCAAGAACGAATGCAAATTAAATATGCACTGCCCAAGAAGTTTTTAAAAATTTTTGAGAAACACCCCTTGTGATTTAAAAAGCAAAAAAAGCCCTGCAGTAAACGTATTTACTACAGGGCTAAACAACTAACCAACCTAAAAACTAACTTTTATTTTTTAATTACTTCTTCTAGAGGCAGAACGTGAACTGCTGCTTCTAGTGCTGCTTCTTGAAGGAGCCTTACTTACCGATCTTGAACTGCTACTTCTGCTTACCGTACTACGCTGCTTAGACGGAGCCTTGGTAACCGTTCTTTTTACAGATCTTTGTGTTACGGCCCCGTTGTTATTTGAACTACGACCAACTGTACTTCTATTCATTGGTTTTCTATAAGTAGTAGAGGTACTTCGTTTAACTGTAGTACTTCTTGGCGTTCTTGTTACTTCACGTTTGCTAACAACAGTTCTTTTGTCATTCCCTCTAACGGCATTTCCGTTACTTCTTCTAACCGATGTTGAACTACTTCTTTTTACCGAGTTAGACCTTCTAACATTGTCATTGTCGGTTTTTCTTCCATTTTGGGTAGTAGCTACCCGTCTATCGGATTTGAAGTTCTCGCTTCTTCTGGCCGTATTATTATTGGAACGCAGACCATCGTTATCTCTATAGCTTTTACTTTTATTGCCTCTATAGGAATTATCCCTTACAGCGACCCTATTATCGTTTCTATAAATATTGGCCCTTTCCCTTCTTACCTTATTGTATCTATGCTCCCTGCCAATTTTAACATAAGCTCTTCGTGTATTATACCTATACGGTCTATAATATGTATATCTGATTGGCGTATAATACCTTCTGTAAGGTCTATTGAACACTAATGAGAATCCTATAGCTGGTCTAATAAACCATCTGTGAAACGGACGGTATACATAATGTCTATTATAAATGTTGATGAAACCGGTATGGTAGTCATAGAAACCTCTGTTATCATAGAACACGTACATACCACCTACACTGCGAACCCTATTATTTCTATATCTGATATCCACATCGCCTATTTGGGTAACACGACCGTAATAGTCATAAAATATAGGAACGTTCTCTACTTGTATAACCGCACCGTAATCATCATACTGCGCATATGGACTATAATCATAACCTGAGTTGAAAGTTATCCCGTTTCTTCTACCCGTAACATAGTCTTCTATATAGAAGTCAAATTCTCCATCAGGATATACTGAAAACGTAATGCCATTTTCAACAAAAATAAATGAGTTGTTGTTCCTATAAGCATTGCGTGTTGCAACCTTATCTTCTACCGTACTGTTGGCCAAGGCACCAGTTGTGCCTAAAATCATCGCCGTAAAGAGGAGTACTAAATTTTTCATGATATAAGGTTTTAAATTCCAAGTGCAACTATTTACACTCGCCTTATATAAAACAAACAGCGTGCCAAAAATGAAACAATGTATTTAACTATTTGAAATAAAGCTATTTAAATAATAATTCGTTTTAAATAAAATGGAGTTTTGGCTTAAACCAGTTTTTCCTTTAGGTATTTTGCAGTGAAGGATTTGGTGTTTTTAACCACCTCCTCGGGTGTTCCCTCGGCTAGTAATTGTCCGCCGTTTTCTCCACCTCCAGGCCCCAAATCGATGATATAGTCCGCACATTTGATGAGCTCAATATTGTGCTCAATAACCACTATGGAGTGTCCTTTTTTAATCAAGGCGTTAAAGGATTTCAATAATTTTTGGATGTCATGAAAATGTAGTCCAGTTGTGGGTTCGTCAAATATAAAAAGGGCCTTATCCTTAGTAGCTCCCTTTACCAAGAAGGACGCCAGTTTTATGCGTTGAGCCTCACCACCGGATAGGGTAGAGGAGGACTGCCCCAGCGTTACATAGCCCAATCCAACATCTTGAAGGGGTTTTAATTTACTTACAATCTTTTTTTGCTCCCCCGCTTCAAAGAAAGCTATGGCATCGTCGATGGTCATGTTCAAGATATCATCGATGTTCTTATGGTTGAAAGTAACTTCCAAAACATCTTTTTTGAATCGCTTTCCACCGCAAGTATCACATTCCAAATGCACATCGGCCATAAACTGCATTTCCACAGTAATTTCTCCTTCTCCTTTGCATTTCTCACATCTGCCACCGTCCACATTGAATGAAAAGTGTTTGGCTTGATAGTTCCTTATTTTGCTCAGCTTTTGGCTTGCGAAAAGGTTCCGTATCTCATCATAAGCCTTTATATAGGTAACGGGGTTGGAACGGGATGAGCGACCTATAGGATTTTGATCCACAAATTCCACATGTTTTATATGCTTATATTTACCATGCACAGAACTATATTGACCCGCTTTTTCCCCATAACCTCCAGTTTCCTTAAGAATAATAGGATATAACAACTTTTTGACCAAGGTACTTTTCCCACTTCCCGATACACCCGTTACCACGGTTAGCATATCTAATGGAAAAGTAACATTGATATTTCTCAGGTTGTTTGCCCTACAACCTATTATTTCGATATGATTTTTCGAGGTACGTCTCTCTTTGGGAACCTCGATAGTCATGGTTCCGTTTAAGTAGCTGGCAGTCAGTGAAGATGATTTTAAGATTTCATCCAAAGTGCCCTGGGCAACAATATTTCCCCCATGTGTACCAGCCTCAGGCCCAATATCTATAACCTGATCTGCAGCTTTCATAATATCCTCATCATGCTCCACTACAATGACGGTATTGCCCAAGTCCCTAAGTGAAATCAAAACTTGGATTAAATTTTCGGTGTCCTTAGGATGAAGCCCAATACTAGGCTCGTCCAGAATATACATGGAACCCACTAGGCTACTTCCCAGGGAGGTGGCCAAATTGATTCGCTGGCTTTCCCCACCGGATAGTGTATTAGATTTTCTGTTAAGGGTAAGGTAGTTTAGCCCTACCTTATCCAAGAAACCTAGCCGGGTATTTATTTCCTTTAATAATCTATCCGCTATTTTGGCATCGTGATCGGACAGTTCCAAAGTTCCAAAGAACGGGATAAGCCGCTCAATGGGTAGACCTACCAAATCTGAAATGGATTTGCCACCAATTTTTACATAATCCGTTTCCGTTCGCAGTCGTTTACCATGGCAGACATTGCATTTTGTTTTTCCCCTATAACGGCTGAGCATTACCCTATTCTGTATTTTATAGCTTTTTTCCTCAAGGGTCTCGAAAAACTTGTGTAGCCCAATAAAATGTTCGTTACCGTCCCAAACCAATTTTTTCTGTGCTTCAGTGAGTTCAAACCAGGGTTTGTGAATGGGAAAATCAAATTTATAGGCAGCATTTACCAATTGGTCACGATACCAACCCATACTTTCACCACGCCATGGAAAAACGGCATTCTCGTAGATTGAAAGCGCTGTATTGGGAATTACTAAATCTTCATCAATCCCTATGACATCTCCATATCCTTCGCATTTAGGACATGCCCCGTAGGGATTGTTAAAACTAAATAAGTGAACGTTAGGTTCCAAAAACTGCATACCGTCCAACTCAAATTTGTTGCTGAAAAGGCGTTGTTCGGAATTTGATAACTCTTCAATAATGCACTCTCCCTTACCTTCAAAAAAGGCGGTATCCACTGCATTGGCCAACCTATTGTAAAAATCTTCATCATTTTTGGTTATGATTCTGTCGATGACAAGGTCGAATTTCTTTCCAATATCCTTCGGGGCCTGATCTATTCTAAGGACCTTCCCCTGATATTTAATTCTGGCGTACCCCTGCTTGGAAAATAATTGAAGCGATTTTAATGAATCCCTATCCTCCCTTATGGTTATGGGAGCGAGGAGCAGGAGTTTAGTATCTGCATCAAAGGTCTTAACGTATTCAATAACATCTGATACGGTGTTTTTTTTAACCTCATTACCTGAAATTGGTGAAAATGTTTTTCCAATACGGGCATACAGAAGTTTTATATAATCATATATTTCAGTAGTGGTACCTACCGTAGATCTTGGGTTGGTAGAGTTTACCTTTTGTTCAATGGCAATGGCCGGTGCAATTCCTTTTATATAGTCGACCTTCGGTTTGTCCAATTTTCCCAAGAACTGCCTGGCATATGAGGATAGACTTTCCACATATCTCCTTTGTCCCTCCGCGAAAAGGGTGTCAAACGCCAAACTGGATTTTCCAGATCCGGACAATCCCGTTATGACCACAAGCTTGTTTCTGGGGATTACAACATCTATATTTTTAAGGTTGTGCAGCTTGGCACCTTTTATGATAATGTTTTTTTTTGGATTTATCTGGGATAATACGGTCATACAGCATCTTTAAATTTGCAAAGATACAATATGGCATTTAGCAAAAAGTTTAAATGTCATTTTTCTAAAAGCGGGCCGGGATTATTTCACATTTTTTTTGGAGTATTTATTTTTTTATATCTTTGAGTCTCGCAAAACAAGAAGCCTATAGCCAAAAATTACTTTTGAAGTTAGAAAGAAATTAAAAAAATCCTAAGCCATAAAGCATTAGGACCCCAATTTTAACCCACAAAAGTAAGGCTTATGATACAGGCACTTGAAGACTCCCAACTGGTTAAGGATTATATGAACGGTAATGAAAGGGCCATTGAGGTTCTTATTCACCGGCACAATGCACGCCTAACCGGCTTCATTTATTCCAAAGTAGGAGACCGTGAATTGACAGAGGATATTTTTCAGGATACCTTTATGAAGGTTATCCGTACACTCAAGAGAGGTGCGTACAATGAGGAAGGTAAATTTTTACCTTGGGTCATGCGCATCGCCCATAATCTCATCATAGACCATTTTAGAAAGAGCAATAGAATGCCAATGTACGACGCTACGGAAACTTTTAATGTTTTTTCCTTGATGGGCGACGAAAAATTGAATGCTGAAAGTCAATTGATAAAAGACCAGATCGATACGGACCTCGCAAGAATGATTAAAGAATTACCGGATGACCAACAAGAGGTATTGCAAATGCGTCTATATAAGGAAATGAGTTTTAAGGAAATTTCCGAAAATACGGGGGTAAGCATCAATACCGCACTAGGCAGAATGCGCTATGCCCTTATAAACCTTAGGAAGTTGGTTGAGGCTAATAGTATAGTTTTAACGAATTAATTGGTAACAGGTCGAGTGGATCTACTATATTTATTCCGTTGACGTTTCTTAAGTGAAACAAAAACGAAGAATATGGAAAAAATTTACCAGACCAAAACAAAAACCAACAAAACAGTATCTGCGAAACCTGAAACAATTCAGTTTTTGTTGAATTATTCAAAGTCCCTTAAAGTTACAGAAGCCAAGGGCATAAAATTTGAAAGTAATTTGAACTAATAAAGTTCTTGAATATACATATAAAACCCTGGGATGACTATTCCCAGGGTTTTGTTTTTTATCGAATAAAGCAACCACAGTTGGCGGTTGCGACATCTTCAGATAGGTCAAACCTTTTTCACAAGGCCTAAAGTCAACTAATAAAACACCTAATTATTGTATAAAAAATAGGTTTTACTGGTTTCACATCAGAAAAGGGCGTTTTTACAACATACTTTTTATCAAGGGGGGTGATTTATCTAGTTTTATATCAGAATTGAACGACTAATTACAATTAATTAATAATCAAAATCAGGATCCCCACCCTGTCACCTAATGAAAGTAACTAATATGGAATTACAGATTGAAGATTCAGAACTAGTAAGAGATTACATCAGTGGCGACGAAAAAGCCTTGGAAATTCTTATTCATAGACATAATCAGCGTATTACGAGCTTTATTTATTCCAAAGTATTGGATAGGGACGTAACGGAGGATATCTTTCAGGATACCTTTATTAAGGTAATCAAAACCCTCAAAAAAGGGAGCTACAGTGAAGAAGGTAAGTTTTTACCTTGGGTTATGCGTATTGCCCATAACCTTATTATTGATCATTTTAGAAAGAACAAGAGAATGCCTATGTTCGAGGGGAACGAAGATTTTAATATCTTTTCTGTAATTGGGGATGACAAGTTAAATGCCGAAAAGCAATTGATAAAGGACCAAATCGATACGGATTTGAGGGAGTTGATTGAGGAACTTCCCGATGATCAAAAAGAAGTTTTGATAATGCGTATCTACAAGGATATGAGCTTCAAGGAAATTTCCGAAAACACGGGAGTAAGCATAAATACGGCACTTGGAAGAATGCGCTATGCATTGATTAACCTAAGGAAAATAATTGAAAAACATAATATCGTACTTACTCATTAATCAGTCTAGAAAACAATAAACAATATTTCTTTTGTAGTTGCGTTAATTTAATGTAACAACAATGGAAATATGGAAAAAATTTACTCTAATTATCAGGAAAGAACTGAGTTTAAAAAGGTTTGTCCAAAAACCATCAACTTCTTACTAAGCTTTTCTAAGGCACTGTATGACGTCAAGTACAAAGACTTGGAGTTCGAAACGTATTTAAACTAATAAAAAAAGACTCGTTTAACGGGTCTTTTTTCTATTGTAATATTCATTAATGACCGTTTTTCTTCCAATGGTCTTGGTGATAATATCCTTTTCCAAATCCCACCCCCTAGCTGGTGAGTAGTCCCTACCATACCATATGATTTGAAGATGAAGGTCGTTCCATAACGCTTTGGGAAACAATCTTTTGGCATCTTTTTCGGTCTGCACTACATTTTTTCCGTTAGAAAAGCCCCATCTATACATAAGTCTATGGATATGGGTATCCACAGGAAAGGCCGGAATACCAAAAGCCTGGGAAACCACAACACTTGCGGTTTTGTGGCCAACGGAAGGTAATTCCTCTAAAAGATGAATGTCTTGTGGAACCTCTCCATCGTATTTTTCAATTAGAATTTTAGAAAGTCCGTGTATTCCTTTGGATTTCATGGGCGACAGCCCTACGGGTTTAATGATTTCCCTTATTTCCTCAACACTCATTTTTACCATATCAAAAGGATTATCCGCTTTTTCAAACAGAATAGGAGTTATTTGATTGACCCTAACATCTGTACTTTGAGCGGACATAAGTACCGCTATTAAAAGGGTGTATGGGTCTTTATGCTCCAAAGGAACGGGAATGGTAGGATAGAGTTCCTGCAATTTGGAAATTGCGAAAGATACCTTTTCTGCCTTCGTCATTTTTTGTTTAATTTTACAAAAATACTATTGAACAAAATATAAGATTATTGACTATGAAAACACTTAAGGAAGGGGATAAGGTTCCCGAATTTTCAGCCAAAGATCAAGATGGCAATACTATAAATTTATCGGATTATAGCGGAAAGAAATTGATTGTTTTTTTCTATCCAAAGGCAAACACGCCCGGTTGTACTGCCGAAGCATGTAACTTAAGGGATAACTATAAAGCCCTGCAGGATGAAGGTTACGAGCTGTTGGGGGTGAGCGCGGACTCCCAAAAAAAACAATTGAACTTTAAGGATAAATATGATTTCCCTTTTCCCTTGCTAGCGGATGAGAATCATACCGTACTTAATATTTTTGGTGTTTGGGGTCCAAAGAAATTTATGGGCAGGGAATATGATGGAATCCACAGGAAAACATTTGTTATCAATGAGGAAGGCATAGTGACCAAAGTAATCGATAAGGTAAAGACCAAAGATCACGCTGCCCAATTGTTGGACTAAAAACAGCCCCCTTTTAGGGGGTTATTTTTTTTCTATTTCCTTCTCTATTTCTTCCGGTTTAGAAATTTCTTTTTTGGTGAACAGCTTTTTTTCCTTAATTATTTCTGCAATACCTTCCGGTAGCATTTCCTCCCAACCCTCTTCGCCGTTCATGATTTTCCGCAATACATCCCTGGAGAAAATATCCATAATGTCCGGTTCATAGTCAATGATGTCCATGACCTTACCATTATATTTAAAGAATTTATAGAGTTCCTTCATCCTTGGGTGCACCTTCACATTATTACTGGTCATCACTTGACCGGTATCCGGGTTTTTCATGGGGTATAGGTACACTTGCAGATCTTTGAAAAATAGTTTACCAAAGGCCTCTAGGATACCCCCGCTTAAATGGCGATAGTATTTCTCGTCAAAAATGTCCACTAGGTTGTTCACGCCCATGGTAAGGCCAATCCTATTCTTGGTGTAATTGTTAAAATACTCCACCAATTTATAGTATTCCTGAAACTTTGAAATCATTACGCAATGCCCGAGTGAACATAACAATTCTGCCCTGTCCATGAAGTCCTCTTCATCGATTTCCCCGGAAGCCTTTAAGTTGGACAAGGTAATTTCAAAAATGACGATACTATTTTCTTGATCTACCTGGGGATCACGTACAAAGATGTCATAGGATTTATGGAACATATCCATATTGACCTTGGTAACCGGCCTAAAACTACCTCGCAACGCCAAGATGTTTTTTTTGTAAAGTACGGCAGCAGGCAAAAGATTATTTCCGTCCGGACCGAACATTACGGCATCGGTCATATCGTTCCTTATCAGCTGAAGGCTCATTAACCTATTGTCCACGTCCTTAAAATTGGGACCGGAAAAGTTGATCATATCTATTTCCAACGTATCCTTATCTATATGGTCATATAGATATTTCAACATTTTCTTGGGCTTGTGGTATTTGTAAAAGGCACCGTAAATTAGATTCACTCCCAAAATACCAAGGGTCTCCTGTTGAAGCCTGGCCTCGTTTTGTTTAAAACGAACATGCAACACTATCTCGTCATACTCCTTTTGCTTGGGGTCTAACTGATAACGTATACCTATCCAACCATGTCCTTTATACCTTTTGGAAAAGTCTATCGTAGCGACCGTATTGGCATAAGAAAAGAAAACTCTATCGGGATGTCTTTCCCTGCTAATTCTCTCTTCCATCAATTGCATCTCGTACTTGATCATTGTTTTCAACCTCGCCTGCGTCACATACCTTCCGTCTTCCTCCACGCCATAAATGGCATCGCTGAAATCCTTATCATAGGCACTCATGGCCTTGGCAATAGTCCCAGAGGCACCGCCCGATCTAAAGAAATGTCTTGCGGTTTCCTGCCCGGCACCGATCTCGGCAAAAGTTCCGTAGATATCTGGATTCAAGTTGATTCTTAAAGTTTTGGCTTTAATCGACGGTATATTCTCGAAAACACTTTCTCTCTTTAAAACTGAGGCCATTCTTATAGTTTGTTTTAACAAAGTTATAAAGAAAGGGTAACCTAATGGCCAATCCAAATGAAAAAATGTCCCTTATTTGAAAGATAATTTGCTCCCAAAAAAAAGACATTGCCAAAAGCTTAACCAAAATTGAACCGCTATTTTCTTAAATAAGAATTAAATTTGATGTCTATGGAAGAAGGTCTAAAGGTTACTTTTCTTGGAACGGGAACATCGCAGGGAATACCCGTCATAGGAAGTACGCATCCGGTATGTTTAAGTGACGATGTAAGGGACAAAAGATTAAGGGTTTCCGTATTGCTGCAATGGGGAGAATATCATTTTGTAATTGATTGCGGTCCGGATTTTAGACAACAGATGTTGACCCATGAAGTGACCCGGTTGGATGGAATTCTTTTCACCCATGAACATTCTGACCACACCGCAGGTTTGGATGATATTCGTCCGTTTTTTTTCAGACAGGGAGATATTCCCATATACGCGCCCAAAAGGGTGGTAAAATCATTGAAGAGACGGTTCGATTATATTTTTCAAGAAAAGGACAGATATCCCGGTGCCCCGTCCGTGGCCATTAATTATGTGGAAAAGGGGAAGGATTTTGAAGTTGGTGATCGTACGGTAACCCCTATTCAAGTAATGCACAATCGGCTTAAGGTTTTTGGATATAAAATTGGTGGATTTACTTATTTGACCGATGTGAAATCTGTTGAGGAAGAAGAATTTAAAAAGATTTTAGGGACTAAAGTATTGGTTGTAAATGCTTTGCGTATAGAGCCCCATCATTCCCATTTTAACTTGGAAGAGGCACTTTCCTTTGTTGAGAAGGTAAAACCTCAAAAGACCTATTTTACCCACATAAGTCATTTACTGGGTTTTCATGGGGAAGTAGAAAAGAGTCTTCCTAAAAATGTACATTTGGCCTACGATAATCTTGTTATAGAATTATAGCATATGAAAAAGAACATTTATCTATATCTTTTTATTTTTTCCGCATTGATTTGTTTGTATCTGGGCGTTAGCGGAAGCAAAATGTCCAAGGCCAGTTCCCAAAGAATACAAAGTTTGGAAACCAAGGTAGACGCTTTAAAGGATTCCCTGCAGCAAGCGGAATTACGTGTTCTGGAGATGCAATATTTTTCATTGGAGAACAATGACGATGCCATGGCGTACTATGACCATTTGGATTTGGAAAACCCTACGAGATATATTTCGGATAAATTATTGGAAACCAATGAATCCAAGGGGGATAATCCATTGGTTCCCTATGAGGGAATGCAAAATGATTTTAAAATCAACAAAATCAAGGTCCTGAACCACAAATGGATTTTGGCCGATTTCTCTGATGGTAAATATTGGGGAGAAATTTTGATTCGTTATGAGCTAAAAGATAACTTGGGCATCGATTTCACCTTGATAGATCATTTGTTGTATACCCGCAGCAACTAAGGGTTTGCTTCAAGCCACTTTTTAAACGAATAGAAATTTTGGGGAGCCACACCATGTCCCACGGGGTATTCTTCAAAAACGTTGGTGATTCCCAAATTATCAAGGATTTGAGGTGCTTTTTGTGCCCATTCTATGGGAATTACCTGGTCCACCTGACCATGCGAGACATAAATACGCAAGGACCCGAAATTATTTGAAGCATAGCCTTCCTTCAAGATATTTTCATTGATGTATCCGCTTAGCGCAATCACCCTTTTAATTTTTTCTGGGTAGGAGAGCGCAACCGAATAGCTCAGAATGGTTCCTTGGCTAAAACCCAGTAATGTGATATCAGTATCATCCAAATGGTAGGCCTCACAAGCTTCCTTTAGGAACTTGACAATGGCATCCCGGGATTCGATCGCTTGTTGGTCATCGCTCCATTTTCCTTTTTCATTATCAAAATTGATGGCATACCAGGCATACCCAAACGGTTGTAACGTGTAAGGAGCCCTAACGGAAATAACACAGTACTTTTCAGGGAGTTCCTCGGCAAAGGAAAAAAGGTCTTCCTCATTACTTCCATATCCATGTAACATAAATATTACGGGTGGTTTACCCGTGTTCATGGATGATGGTTTTATAATATGTTCTAGGGAAAGTGGGGCAGTTGTCATTTTTTATTGGATAAAGGTGAACCATTTTTGAAAATAGCTTCCTATGATGGGGACAAGTTGTTTCTTATTGTTCAGCGCATTCAAAAAACCATAAAACCAAAGCGCTAGATAGCAGATATACAGCCCATAAAGCCCATACTGATTATACCATACACTGGAAAAGAGGGCAAAGGCGTGGAACAAAAGATGTATGCCAAATGCTTGTCGTATATGAAATCTGGCAAAATCATGTTTTGGTTCCGTATTCATGGAAATGGCTATGATTGCCCCTACAAGGGTCAGATATGCAATTATGGCCGTATTTTTTCCCTCAACTACCTGTTCTGCCATGACGTTTAATGGTTTAGATGGACTTGATTGTTGGAAATTGTGCCCAGAACTGTTCCTTTTAAAACGGTATTTAGGAAAAGACTGTTTTTTGAACTACTGGAAATATGGTCTTCGGAAAAGGTATATTCCGTGTTGGGGTCAAAAATGGTCAGATTCGCCTTGGTACCTTCCCTTAATTCGGGAACTTCAATTCCGAAGGTTTTTCTTCCACGGGTGAGAATTTCTATGGTTTCCTCAATATCAAAGAGTTGATTCAATGCTCCAAAACTACTTTCCAGACCTATAGTGCCATAGTCCGCATTGTCAAATTCTACCTTTTTCAATTCAATATTTAGGGGTGTATGGTCTGAGGTTACAAAATCTATTGTACCATTTGTCAATCCTTTGATCAGCTCTTTGCAATCCTTGGTAGTACGCAGGGGAGGCAATACCTTATAATGGGTTTCAAAATCCTCCAGATCATCGTCCGTTTTGATTAAGTTATGGACCGCTACACTACAGGTGACTTTAAGTCCTTTCTTCTTGGCAGCGGCAATGAGTTTAACGGAATTGGCGGTACTTATCGTCGGGATGTGCAGCTTTCCACCGGTATATTCCAGAATAAACAGGTCTCTGGATACTTGAAGCTCTTCGGCCATGGCCGGAATCCCTTTTAATCCGAGTCTAGTACTAACAATACCTTCGTTTACGATTCCTTTTCCGGCGATATGGTTATCCAAAGGAAAGGACAGTACAATGCCGTCAAAATTCTGTGCATATTGAAGTGCGATTTTAAGCAGATTGGGGTTGGTAACTGCGTGTTTAAAATCATAAAACCCCACCGCACCTGCATTTTTCATGTCATAGAGTTCGGCCAGGGATTCACCTTCACCGCTTACCGTCAAATTTCCTAATGGGTGTAAATTGGTTACATGGCCTTTTGAAGCATTTTTTAGAAAAACGATATCGGAACTGCTATCGGGTAGGGGAAAACTATTTGGATTTAATAGAACATCCGTAAACCCACTCCTTGCCGCGGTCTGCAAACCATTGTCAATCGTTTCCCTTTCTTCATAGCCGGGTTCTCCAAAAGAGACTCCCGTATCCATCCAGCCTAGGGAAACATGCAAGTTTTTGTGTTCAACGATTTTTGTTTTTGGAGGGGCGTCTATCTGGACACCAATTTTCTCTATAACGCCGTTCTTGATTAAAATATCTCTTTTTTTAAGGTGGATTTCCTTGGTTGCCTCATTTACGATCTTTGCCGATTTTAGAAGTATGTTCATGTAAGAGTTATTTTAAAAACCTTTGAAGGGCGGATTCTGTCAGTACAAAAATCAGTGCTAAAATAGCAAACCATTTCCAAAATTCATGGATACTGTTCGCTTTTTGGACATCCTCGAAAAAATTCGAAATAGAGTCGAAAACCCTGTTGTTTTCAACAGCGCCTGCATCCATAAAACGAAGTACACTTTCTTGGCGGTCATAGTTAAAGCTAATGTTCCCCAAGGTTTCAGTTCCATTGAGAATCTGAAAAATTCCGTCCTCGGTGGGGTTTTCGTCAAAGGTCAATTGAACCTTTTTAGGCAACGAAATTTGCTGTGGAATAAATTCATAATCCTCCTTGGCCACCTTTAAAATTTGGTCCTTTGACAATGAAATGGGTATTTCCAATTCTTCACGTTTCCCCAGGATTTGGTATAACTTGGGTAATTTTAGACTATTGCGGGCAATGTTATAAAATGTTGGAACCACCAATGGTGAGTTCTTGAAATTGGAATTGTCCTGATTCAGGGCGGATGAAAAGAAATAGGAATTCCCATTCCCTACCAGAAAAGGTTTGCCGTTTTGAAACGTAAGCACATTTTGACCTTGAGAAGTAAGGTTATGGTAACTGGAAACTTCGGGATATTGAAAATTGCTCACCCTTTTATTGAATACATTGGTATAGATAGGATGCTCGAACGCGATACCGGAAATAGCGGCCTGCCCCAGGAACAACTCGCCATATTGGGTGTTGAAATAGCGTGAGGCCAATCGGTTATAGGAGTCCTGGTCGATTTGCTGTGCGGGTATGACCACAAACGTCCCACCTTGTTTTACAAAGGAATGTATCGTATTCTCCAAACCTGCAGGAATCTGTTCCAATTCGTTCAGGACTATAAGGTTGTAATCCTCAATGGCACTGTAGTTAACCTGACTTAGGGGAGTTGCATTAAAGTCAAATTCATTTGGGTCGTAGATCTTACTTAAAAAGCTGGTCTCACCATCTGAAATGGCCAGTACCTTTATTTTTTTTGGAGTATCTATGTTGAAATAAAATTCATTGTCATAGGGAAGTCCCGTATCCGAAATGATAATTCGTCCTGCAATAGGCACGTTGGCGGGTACGGAAAAGGTAACCGACGCACTTTTTCCATTGTTAAAGGGTGCCGATGTCTTTGCTATTAGCTTGGTTCCATCGTACAGGGAAACGGGATAGGCTTCCACGTTTTCATTGGACGATAACAGGGTGGTTAGTTCAATAACCTCATTGTCCGAATTGGCAATATACACGGAATCGATGGAGACATTGATTAAATCCCCGGCATCCTGTTTTACGAAATAGATTTCCTTGTTTTGATCCGTTTCGGGCAAGGGACCCATATGTTCCTGAAAATCCGAAATAAGTACGGTACGCTTAATGGATGGGCTGTCATTATTCAAGAAAGCGGAACTTCGCAGAAGAATCTGATCCAACGTTAATTGGTTGGTACTGGGCGAAAGGGTGACCAGCTCGTTTTGGATGTCCCCGATTTCCACGTCCTCAAAGGTCCTGTCGTTGGTTATGAGGGTAAAAGGACTATTTCTGGGGATGCTTTGGATAAGGTCCTGTACCGTATTTTGCAACAAAGTACCATTTCCCAATTTCGCCTGCATGCTAAAGGAATTGTCCAGATATATAAACGTTTCCTGACTTTTTAGGGCATTTTCATTGGCACTGAAAGGTTGGGCAAACGCAATGATCAAACTTGCAAAAATGCCCAATCTAGCGAATAGGATGAGCCATTTTTTTAAAGTACTGCTCCTTCTGGATTCGGCGAGTACCTTTTTAAGCATCTTTACATTGGTAAAGGGTGTTTTTTTAAATCGGCGAAGCTGAAAAAGGTGAATGATAATGGGAATGGCCAGTAACAATAAGGCCCAAAGAAGTTCTGGATGTTTAAACTGCATTCCTTTAAGTGATTGGTCAAAGATACTTATTTTGACTTGATATTCCCGATTTTATGTTCTTCGTATAAGTTCAAATCACCAAGGTGGGGTGTAATCAAATTTCACTCGGGATTTCTCCGTGAAAGTTTGGTTTGCCAAAGCAAATTCATAATGTATTGACCAATGCCCAGAATCTCTCTGCATCAACAAAAAAAGAAGTAATCCAATATATTACCCATAGTTCTGAGCTTAAAAAAGGCCCTAATTTCCTTTTGTGCCTCCTCATTGGCAACGGTTATAATACTTTGGGGATTTTCAATCTCGTCCAGTTGCTCGAAGGAAAGCAAGATATGGCCATAGATTTCCTTTCCAATTTTTTTTGGATTATCACAGATCCATGAGAATTCAATATTCTTTTCTGTGAGCGATTGGGCAATCTTTTTTCCTTTGAATCCGGCACCCCAGACCACCAAGGGGCGCTGCGGGTCATGATCCAGCTTTAAGAAGTAATGAAGTTTTATGTCCAAAAAATAGTTTTGGGCGTAATGTTCGCTGGTGCGGGAGGTCCGCTGATCATAATCCCTCCAATACAGCAGGGTTTTATCGCACGGGATAACACGCAGCCCTTTTTCGTAAAAGCGAAAGGTAAGGTCATAGTCCTCAGGATACCTATGGGGATTGAACCCGTCACAGGCCTCAAAATCGGTACGGTATGCCATCCAGCATGGGGAGGGGATAACACATTCCTTGTAGATTTCACTATAATTGGTTCCTTTTTCGGTTAAACCGTTCAGCCATTTTTCGTACCGGTCGTAGCCATCGCTGATACCGCGGTCAGAGAAATACTTGACCTGTCCTACGGCTAAATGTTCCTCACCATGTTCAAGCAACAAATTGGTCATGACCTGTAGTCGGTCTGGGGTCATAATATCATCGGAATCCATTCGTGTAATAAAGGTACCGCTGCTATGGGAATAGGCAGTTTGTAAAGCCTGTATAACACCTTTACCGGTATTTGGATAAACCTTGATTCGTGGGTCTTGTTTTGCAAATTCCGTTACGATGGCAAGACTATTGTCTTTGGAATGGTCGTTTACGGCAATCATTTCCCAATGCGGATAGCTTTGCGCCAAAACGGAATTCAGGCATTCCTCCAAGTAGGGGGCCGTATCCTTAAAGGGGACGATGATGCTAACCAAAGGGTGTACCATGGGAGCAAGATAAAAAAATGAAATGAAGGATGTGATACGCTAAGGAATGGAACAAAATCAAAACAATGAGAATAAAAGCGGAAAAGTTTTTAAAAGAATGAAATTCCTTTCTATATTTGCACCCGCATTAGGAGAAATGGCAGAGTGGTCGAATGCGGCAGTCTTGAAAACTGTTGAGGGTCACACCTCCGGGGGTTCGAATCCCTCTTTCTCCGCAAAAGAAACCCGCAACTTTCGTTGCGGGTTTTGTGTTTTAAGAAGCGTCAAAAGCGTGCTTTTGTGTAATCATTTTACTTTTTAATATCTTTCCCACACTCTTTTATCACCTCCTAAAAAATTCCAAATTCACAAAGAATTGTACTTCAAATTATTTTATTGCTAAAGCATTATGTTAATGCATGTTAAATAAAACATAAGTTTTTTTTAAAAATAGGTTTTAGACCTAGATTTGGTTAACCAGAAAACCAAATTTATCTAAACCAAATGAAAGTCAAATATGTAATCTATTTGCTGCTTATTGTAGGGTTGGGGGGCTTGATCGTCTATCGCATCAACGCCAATGCCGCCATTGGACAGTCGGCAAGACCCATGGCGCAAGCCAGTACGACCTCCGTAAAGGGTATAGTTCTACAGCCAAGAAAATTTGATGATAATATCTCTCTTTCGGGAACTTTGGAGGCGAACGAACAAATTGAAATTAGAAGCGAGGTTTCCGGTATAGTCAAAAGCATCAACTTTCAGGAAGGTAGCAAGGTAGCTCAAGGCCAGGTACTTTTTAATGTGGACGATGTAGAGTTACAAGCCCAATTGTCCAAGGTGAAAACGGCGGAAAAATTGGCCTCGGAAAATGAGCGAAGGGCCAAATTGTTATTGGACAAGCAGGCCATTAGTCAGGAAGAATACGACATCGCCAGTGCCGATTTTCAGTCGGCCAGTGCCGAGGTGTCCCTTATTTCCGCACAATTATCAAAAACGGTGGTTCGGGCCCCCTTTTCGGGAAACATAGGGCTACGGTCCATTTCCGTGGGTACGTACATAACCCCAACCACACCCGTGGCCAAATTGGTGAATACGAGTAAGCTCAAAATTACTTTTTCCATTCCAGAGAAATATGCATCACAAATTCATGAAGGCTCCAATTTCACCTTCAGAACTTCCGATGGTTCCAAGGACTATACGGCGACCATCTATGCCATAGAACCCGAAGTAGAGATTGCCACGAGGACGTTAAGGATGCGGGCGATTGCAGATAATACGGATGGCACTCTGTACCCCGGGGCTTACGCCAACGTGGTTTTACCCCTACAAACGGTGGATGATGCGCTTTTGGTTCCTTCCGAAGCCTTGATTCCCGTACAGAACGGTAAGAAAATTTTTGTGGCTGAAAATGGTAAGGCCAAAGAGGTAGATGTGGAAATAGGCGCACGTACGGGTTCCGAAGTGCGCATTTTGAATGGATTGAGCGCAGGAGACACCGTTTTGACCTATGGCGTTATGGCCTTAAAGAACGGGGCACCCGTAACCGTTGAACTAGAGGAACCGGAATTAAACACAGCGGAATAATGAACTTGTCCACGCTCAGTATAAAAAGACCTGTCCTAACCATAGTGATGAATGTTACTATTGTTTTGTTCGGTATCATTGGCTACACCTATTTGGGGATACGGGAATTCCCCTCCATAGACCCCGCTCAAGTATCCGTTAGGACCAGTTATGCGGGTGCCAATGCGGATATTATCGAGTCACAGATTACGGAACCCTTGGAAAAGGCTATTAATTCCATTGATGGCATCAGGAATATTACCTCTTCCAGTGTTCAGGGCTCCAGTTCCATAAGTATTGAGTTCAATCTCAATAAAAATTTAGAGGATGCCGCCAACGATGTGCGGGACAAGGTTTCGCAGGCCGTGCGAAGTTTGCCCGATGATTTGGATGCTCCGCCGGTCGTCTCCAAGTCAGATGCCGATGCCCAGAGAATCCTCTCCATGACGGTGCAAAGCGATGATAAGAATATCCTGGAACTTTCCGATTATGCCGAAAATGTCATTACCCCAAGAATTGAGACGATTCCGGGCGTGAGCAGCGTGCAGATTTGGGGGCAGCGAAGATATGCCATGCGTTTATGGATAGATCCCTTAAAATTGGCTTCTTATGGATTGACGGTGGCGGATGTACGAAGTGCGCTTTTGGCTCAGAATGTGGAACTGCCATCGGGAAAACTGACCGGGGACAATACGGAACTTGCCGTTAAGACCATTGGAAACCTTCAGACCGAGGAACAGTTCAACAACATTATCATTAGGGCCGAGGGTGAAAAATTGGTACGTCTGAGCGATATAGGAAAAGCGACCTTGGAGGGCGAAAATATGGAAACGAAAATGAGCGACTCCGGGCAGCCCATGGTCGCCACGGCCGTCATCCCTCAACCCGGGACCAATTATCTTGAAATAGCGGATGCCTTTTATGAGGAATACGAAAAGTTAAAAAAAGATCTGCCTGAAGGATTTAAGCTCAATGTAGTTATCGATGACACAGTTTTTGTAAAACGTGCGGTCACCGAGGTGGGGGAAACCTTGCTGATTTCCATTATTCTTGTAATTCTGGTGATTTACCTGTTCTTTAGAAACTGGTCCATGGCCCTACGGCCCTTAATCGACATACCGGTTTCCCTGATTGCCACATTCTTTATTATGTGGTTGTTCGGGTTTTCCATAAACGTACTTACCCTTTTAGCGATTGTACTCGCCACGGGTCTTGTGGTGGATGACGGTATCGTAGTGACCGAGAATATTTATAAAAAAGTGGAGGAGGGGATGAGTCCCATCGAGGCGGCCATTAAAGGCTCCAACGAGATTTTCTTTGCCGTTATTTCTATCTCCATAACCTTGGCAGCGGTTTTTCTTCCGGTGATATTTTTAGAGGGTTTTGTGGGTAGGTTGTTCCGGGAATTTGGTGTGGTATTGGGAGCTGCCGTATTGGTATCGGCCTTTGTGTCGCTTTCCTTGACTCCTATGTTAAATGCCTATTTGATCAAACCGGGAAAGCAGAAACAATCCAAATTCTATCATTTTACGGAAAAGTATTTCATAAAAATGAATGAATACTATGCGGAAACCTTACAAGGGTTCATGAAACGGAAATGGCTCAGTTTTCCCATACTGGTAGGATGTTTGGGACTGATAGCCCTGTTCTATACCCTGTTGCCCAAGGAAACGGCGCCATACGATGACCGAAGCTTTGTACGCTTGAACGTGACCGCACCCGAGGGATCTTCCTATGAATATATGGACCGATTGATGACCGATATCACCGAACTGATCAACGATTCCATACCGGAAAAAAAGGTGAGTCTGGTTTTGACTTCCCCTGGTTTTGGTTCGTCTTCGGTCAATAGTGGTAGGGCCAATGTTGCACTCGTAGACCCTAGTGAACGGAAACGTTCACAGCATGAAATTGCTGAGGATTTGGGAAGATGGGCCAAGGCCTATGTGGGCGGAAAGTCCAACGTATCCGAAAGGCCTACCATATCGGTGAACAGGAGAGGTGGTCCTCCCATTCAATTTATTATCCAGGCGCAAAATTTTGATAAGCTTGAGGAAAAGATTCCTGAATTTATGGCAGAGGCTGAGCAGGATGAAACTTTTTCTTTTGTAGACGTAAACCTAAAGTTCGACAAGCCGGAAATTTATGTGAACATTAACCGTGAAAAGGCCGAAAGTCTTGGGGTTTCGGTACGGGATGTCGCCCAGACCTTGCAATTGTCCTTGAGTGGACAACGCTTTGGATACTTTTTAATGAACGGTAAACAGTATCAGGTCATTGGTCAGTTTGACAAAAAAGATAGGGATGCGCCCGTGGATTTGACGTCTATTTTCGTAAAGAACGACGCTGGCTTATTGATTCAGTTGGACAATTTGGTGGAAACCGTAGAGCATAGTAGTCCACCACAATTGTACCATAACAACCGATACATGTCGGCCACAGTTTCTGCGAATCTGGCACCCGGTAAAACTATCAATGACGGTATCGAGGCCATGGAAGCGATAAAGGACAAAGTTTTGGATGAAACCTTTACAACCGATTTGGGCGGGGAGTCTAGGGATTTTGTGGAGAGTAGTTCCAATACGCTATTTGCATTTGGACTGGCCTTATTGCTTATTTTTCTGATTTTGGCCGCGCAATTCGAAAGTTTTATAGATCCTTTCATTATTATACTTACCGTGCCCATGGCGGTAGCAGGAGCTATGTTTTCGCTATGGCTGTTCGGTCAGTCTTGGAATATATTCAGTCAAATTGGGACCATCATGCTGATAGGATTGGTTACCAAAAACGGGATATTGATTGTAGAGTTTGCTAACCAGCTTCGGGAACAGGGTATGCCTAAACAGGAAGCTATTTTTAAAGCTTCAATATCCAGGTTAAGACCTATTTTAATGACCAGTTTAACCATCGCCCTTGGGGCATTGCCCATCGCATTGTCATTGGGTGCGGCCTCTACAAGTAGAATCGGTATGGGGGTGGTTATCATTGGAGGAACAATGTTTTCGTTGGTCTTGACCCTTTTTGTGATTCCGGCGCTATATTATTTATGGTCCAAAGAAAGGGTAGAGCGACCCGAGTTCAAAGTATTAGAAACGTATTAAAATGCCATACAGAATTCCCTTAAGTTCCCTATTTGTTGTATTGAACATTTTTTTGATATCCGCACAAGAAGTGCTCAATGTCGATGAAGCGGTTAAATTGGCCCTAGAAAATAATTTCCAGATCCTTACGGCCAAGAATGAACTGAAAATCGATGAATACGGTGTAAGTCCGGGGTATGCGGGTATGCTACCTTCCGTGCAGGCCAATGTTACGGATAACAATAGGAGGGTATATCTATCACAGACCCGACTCGACGGTACCGTACAGGAGCAGGACAACGCTATAAACAATAGCCTTAACTATGGCGTAGCCTTGGATTGGACCCTTTTTGATGGGCTTAGGATGTTCGCGAATTATGAACAATTGAAGGAAAACAGGAAATTGGGGGATGCGGAACTGAAACAGGTCATATTGTCTACGGTAGGGGAGGTGATGATTACCTATTATGACTTGGTACAACAACGCCAACAGCTATCGGCTTTGGACAGTACGATACTTATTTCCAAGCAGCGCGTTGAATTGGCTCGGAATCGATTTACCATAGGAAAGGCCTCCAAGTTGGAAGTATTGAACGCACAGGTAGATCTCAATACGGACGAAACGCTTATGCAGCGGCAGAAGGAGTTGTTTGCCAATACCAAGATTCAACTGAACCAACAATTGGCCCGTGATCTTACTACCGATTTTGAGGTGGCCCCGGAAATTTTTGTGGACGAGTCCCTATTGTTGGACGACCTGCAGACCCAAGTTTTAAAGGAAAACCCCCAACTCTTGGCCTCACAGATCAGCAAAAGGATTTCAGAATTGGAATTAAAGCAAATCAGGGCGGCCCGATTTCCCACTATTACAGCGTCAACGGGATATAACTTCAGTGAATCCCAATCCAGTTTAGGGTTCACCACTGCCTCTAATTCAAGGGGATTCAGTTACGGCTTTGGAGCTACGTTGAATCTATTTGATGGTTTTAATCAGCATAGGGATGAAAAAATTGGCAAACTGGAAATCGAAAATTCAGAAGTAGCTATTGCGCAACAGGAACAGGATTTATTGGCGACACTGGGAACTACCTACCAGACGTATCTTACCAATGTAAGTTTGATTGAGCTTGAGGGTAACAATGAGGCCATTGCCAAGGAGAATTTGGACATCACAGTGGAAAAGTACCGAATCGGGATTATCCCCACCATCGAATTTAGGACGGCCCAATTGAACTATATCAATGCCAAGGTTCGCTTCAGCAATGCCAAGTTTCAGGCAAAGCTATCCGAAATTGTTTTAAAACAACTGGCCGGAAATCTGTCAATCTAACCCCTAAAATGGTTTAGGATTAATCCATAACAAACTTAAATCCAGCTGTTATGATGCTGGAGCTAAAGGTTGTATCCCGGTCGTACTTATAAAATTTCAGGTCGATACTCTTTAAACCAAATTCCCAAATGTTCAGTTGGGTAAAAATGTCGGTGTACGAAGCCCCAAAGCCCAGTTGGTTTGCGTTGTATTCAGACAGATCATAATCCGAAGTATAAAATTCCAGGGTCGATAGATGGGTTTCATAGCCTCCAAAATAATCGGCTGCCGTTTGATTGTAAAAACGATAGGACGGGTAAAGGGTGAATTTATCCGAAATCTTTATGGGAACCTCTACGCTGGCCGTGTGGGAATTGATACCCCAATCGTCAAAATAGTATCGGTAAAACGTGCGCACCGTTATCAATTCGTTTACGAACCAGTTCAATCTTCCGCCCAAAGCAATTTTGGTACGGCTATCGGGAAGTCTTTCCACATCGTCGGCCAACTGAAAATCTTCTATAAAGGAATCGGCCACATCGCTAAAATAGACCCGCTGGAACGGGGTGGACAATAAGCCCTGCTGTTGAATCACATCAAAGGCCAATGAGCCTTGGAGGTTCCTATGTAGGATTTGCGAAAAGCCCAGCCCTAAAGAATAGGAATTTCTATTTGTCTTGTCAAATTCGGTAAAATTGGGATTGTAGTTGACATTACCCGTAATCTCCGTAGGTCTAAAGAAGCCAATGCCATTGGCTCCAAAAGCCCTTAATTCATAGGGATAAATGGTATTCCAGGAATCAAGGTATACATTGGCCTTTACGCTTACTTCCGTGTTCTTTTCGTTAAAAAGTCTAGAATAGCTTCCGCCGAATCCCAATGAGAAATAATCATATTCCGAGGAAACCGAAAGTTTCCCTGAAACGATGTTGTTACGATCATCAGAACTATGTGTATAGGACCCCGTAAGATTTACCCATGTGTCCCCACTTGAGGCACCGGAACTTGCCACGAATGGATCCGCACGCCGACCTCCGTCAAATGGATTTATGTTACTGGACGATGCCGATGTATACGCAGAAACCCCTGCATCTATGGTGAGTACATCATCATCGTTTAAAGGAATGGATACCACAAAAGTTCCCGTGGCATCCGTAAGTTTTTCTGTACCGATACCCCCACTTACGGCAGCGTTGTCGCCATCTTGTGAGTAGTAGCTGGTAAGGAAGTCTACCTCCGTTGTTTCCAATACTCTTTTTTTATATTGGGTATCGTTTTGGTCGTCTTGGGCAAAAGCGATACTTCCGAGTAATCCCAAGAATAGGACAAAATAGTTTCTAAAAAATGTCATGGACAAGTGCTTATTTTCAATAGGTTAGTTGCAGCCACAGCCTCCGCCGGTTTTTCCGCCGTTGGCGCCGGCGGCGGCTTCCCGGTAGGAATGCATGGTCGTGACGTTTCGGTCACAAGGTTTTTCGGCCAAGATCATATCCGGGTCGTTGATGTTTACCTTCTCGTACTCCTTAAGCACCGTACAGCTGCCAAAGGAAATGGCCATGATGGCCAATACTAGCAATCTTTTTATCATAGTTTGTCTATTTCAATATTATCGGATTTTGAAATGTTTCCTTTTTCATCGATGATGATACATTCCACTTTGGGTAGTTGATTGATTCTATCCAATCCAATCTCCTTTCCCATAACAAAAACGGAGGTGGCCAAGGCATCTGCCAATTCCGCTTTGGGCGCAAAAACGGTTACGCTTATGATTCCCGTTGATGGATAACCCGTTCTGGGATCGATGATATGGGCATAGCGTTTGCCGTTAAAGGTAACATAGCGTTCATAGTCTCCGGAGGTAACCACGGCACCGTCTGTAATGGGCAACAAAGCAAAGACCTTGTTTTTATTCATGGGATTGGTAATGGCAACCTTCCAGGATTCTCCATTGGTTTGTTTCCCCCAGGTATTCATATCCCCTGAGGCATTTATAATCCCTGCGGGAACCCCTTTATCCATCAACAGTTGTTTCGCTTTATCCGCGGCATACCCCTTACCTATGGCCCCAAAACCTATTTTCATTCCGGGAAGTTTTAGAAAAACGGTTTGCTCCACCGGATCTAGAACAATATTCTGAAAACCCACCTTGGCAACGGAGGATTTTAATTCCTCTTCGGAAGGCATTGTTTTCATACTTCCATCGAATTTCCAGATGCGGTCCATAGAGGCATAACTGATATCAAAGGCGCCATCCGTTAATTTGGATATACCGATGGCCCTTTTGATCAATTCATACAACTCAGATTCCACCTTTACAGGTTTGATACCTGCATTTTTGTTTATTTCCGATGTTCTGGAATTAGGGTCCCAGGAAGATATCAGCTTTTCGATGCGGGTAATCTCATCGACTGCCAAATCCATATAGGTATTCGCAGTGGTGGAATCATTAGCAACGACCGTAAGGTCAAACCTACTTCCCATCAATTTAAGGGTGCGTTGATAGTTCCGCTGTGAAAAAATCACGGTGGACATCATCAAGGCCCCTATGAATATGTACTTCTTCAAATTATTCGGTAAAGGAATCCAAAAGCTGCATGTATTCCTTGGGATTCATCTTTTTGTAACTGGTCTCACCCTTCACCTTTCCCTGTTCGTCCAGAACGACCACAAATGGAAAGATGCCGTTTTTATTGTATTTTTCAGCAAGTTTGGCATTTGCCTCAGCTTGTTCTTTCGGCAGGGCATTCTGCTTCTTTCTGGGAAAGTCTGCCTGTAACATGACATAATGGTCCTTGGCATAGGATTTAAATTCCTCCGTGCTCCAAACTTCCCGGTCCAATTTAATACAAGGAGCGCACCAATCCGAACCTTGGAAAACCAAGATAATCGGCTTATTCCCGTTTTTTGCAATCTGCTGTGCTTCCTTAAAATCTTTATGCCATTCTTGGGCAAATGTGGTGGCCATTCCCAAAAGGAAAACTATGGACAACAAGTTTATCTTACTATTCATTACTCTTTTTGTTTATGCCTTAGTCAATAATTATTCCAAAAACTTTCAATTTCTACCTTAAAAAATTACACCCCGATCAGGTTATAGGTTCCTTTGGTCAAAAATTGTGATTTTGGTGCAAAGCTTTCCGTTTCCTGTAGGATAGAAAAACCGTCATGTTCTTCTTTTATGGTAACTTCTTTTTGTGAAAAATAATATGTATCCCCCTCCTTTTTTTCGAGAACCAGTACATTGGCCGTATCGTCAATAGTTACGATTGCCTCGCTAGGTAAAGCCCTTGCCTGGATATCATCTGTAATGATCTGGGCTTCCACGAACATTCCAGTTAGGAAATTTTCCTTGTCCTCATCCTCCAAATGCCCATGTACTTTGATAGTTCTATTTTCATCAATGGAAGTGCCTACCAAATGTACTTCCGCATTAAAAATATCGCCGGAGGCTTCCGGTATCTTAAAGGTAATCCTTTGACCTTTTTTCACTTTCATGATATCCTTTTCAAAAACTGATAGTTCCAAATGCACATGATCATTATTGATGATTTCCATAATGGAGGACGCCGGCGAAACATACGCGCCCCTGGAAACATTTACTTTGGTAACACTGCCGGAAATAGGCGCTTTAATGGAAACCGAAGACACAATGGTGCCATTTTTCACCTGTTCCGGTGAGATGTTGAGCATGGTCAATTGCTTTTCCAAGCCGGTATGCCGGGCTACGGCGGATTTATAATCACTCTCCGATTTCAAAAAATTCTTTTGAGAGGTAATATTTTCATCGGACATAATTTTGTGTCTTTCATACTCTGCCTTTAAAAAGGTAAGTTGCTCGTTTACCTCCAAATACTGTTGTTGAAGGTTCACGAATTCCGGATTTTCCAAGGTCACCAAAGTCTGTCCCTTGCTCACTTTGTCTCCGATCAAAAAGGGAGTCGTTCTAATATATCCCCCCATGGTCGCCGTTACTACAGCCCTATTTTCTGGCGGTACGTCTATCATACCGTTGACACTTACCTTGATAGGAAAGGATTTTTCTTCTATAGGGCCCATTTCCATACCAAGTTGGTCATATTGTGCCTGGGTTACTTCTATAAAAGAGGATGTTTCAGATGCTGCTGAAGTTTCGTTGGTACTGCTTTTTTCACCACATCCTGTGACGCCCGCTAGAAGCGCCAATGTTAGAAAATAATATATATATGATTTCATGGTCTAATGTTTATAAGGTTAAGTAATTGATGGCAATTACCGTGGAATTATATTCTTTGAGTTTATTTAGATATTCTAGTTTTACGTCGTAGGCGCTTTCCAGACTTTGTATGTATTGATAAAAGTCGATTTCCCCATTTTGAAAACTACCGTTCGCCATTTTTAAAATTTCGTCTGATAAAAGGCTTCCCTCATTTTCATAGTATTCCAAGGATTTGGAAAGCACGTGAAGTTGCTTTTTTAAAGTGGCTAATATTGTATGAAGCTGTATCTCATAATCCGTATAAGCAGCCTCGGCACTTTGTTCGGCAATTTTGGCAGATTTTATCCGTGAGGCCTTCCCCCCAAAAAACAAGGGAATCTTCAGACCTAATTGGTAACCATGCAGGTTCCCGCTGAGTCCGTCGTTGGTGCCTTGAAAATATTCCACGCCAATATCAGGAAGCAATTGTTGGTTTTCCAGATTCTTCTGGGCCTGTTTTAAATCGATTTGATTTTGATAAAAGGAGATTTCCGGAATCGATTCAATGGCAACATCCTTCATAGGAACCTTTAATTGGGATGCTTCGGCAATAACAATGCTGTCTTGGGACTGGATAATCTTCATCAAATTCTGATAGCTGATTTCCACATTCCGTTCCGCTTCAGCATATTTTAGTTGGATTTGCCGTTGCTTTGAGGTTGCTGTAATCTTTTCGAGATAATTGGTCTCACCCAGTTCAAAACGTCTGTTGGCCATCTGGGAAAAGTTGCCATAAAGACTGTCTAATAGGTTAAGCACATTGGCCATTTCCCGCGCGACCTGATATTCATAGTATCCGGACACTACCTGTTTTTCCAAGTTCTTTGTTTGGATATCATATGTGCTTTTAGCAACATTGTATACCCCCTTGTTCACCCTTCTTTTTGAAAAATAAACCGTGGGAAAACTGAAACTTTGGGCGACCCCAAAGACTTTCAATGGCAAATTGTTAAGCGCCAAATTATTTTCGTCATAGGAGTAGTACACATCCGTTTTTTCAAAATCAAAGGCACTGTTCACAAAAGCATCGGATGCTTCCATACCCAATTGATATACCTTTAGACCCGCATTGTTTTCAATCGCCATGGGTATCAATGCCTCCAAATTCTTGGGCGGTTCTTGGGCTTTCACTTGAAATGACCCAAAAAGGACCAAAAGACCTATAATAAGATTGGTCTGTTTTGAAAGGCCCATACTTTTTTTCTCTATATGACTGCTTAGGTAGGAATACAAAACAGGTAACACCACTAAGGTCAAAATGGTCGCGGTAATTAGTCCGCCTATGACAACGGTAGCCAGGGGACGTTGTACTTCCGCCCCTGCATTGGTAGAAATGGCCATGGGAAGAAAACCTAGGGCCGCGGCCGATGCAGTCAGCAGAACTGCCCTAAGCCTGTCTTTGGCCCCTTCTTTGATCAAATCGTTCATATCTTCAAATTTTCCCGATGCTTCCAATTCCTTAAAATGTTCGATCAGTACGATTCCATTCAGTACGGCAATACCAAACAAGGCAATAAAACCTACCCCGGCAGAAATACTAAAGGGCAAACCTCTAACCCACAATAATAGTACGCCACCAACG
Source organism: Maribacter cobaltidurans (assembly GCF_002269385.1). Classification (NCBI taxonomy): domain Bacteria; kingdom Pseudomonadati; phylum Bacteroidota; class Flavobacteriia; order Flavobacteriales; family Flavobacteriaceae; genus Maribacter; species Maribacter cobaltidurans. The sequence goes on along the minus strand of NZ_CP022957.1, from coordinate 14,328 downwards.
GCTGCCAATGGAATGGCGGAATAAATCATTAATGCTTCTTTTACGGATTTGAAAGCAAAGTATAGAAGAATGAAAATTAAGATCAAGGCAATAGGTACCGCAATCATCAACCTTGCTTTGGCACTTTGCAGATTTTCAAACTGGCCCCCATAGGTAATGGAATAGCCCACGGGAAGTTTTACATTATCATCGATCAGTTTTCGTACATCGTCCACAACAGATTGTAAATCTCTGTTACGGACGTTGATACCCACAACGATTCGTCTTCTTGTATCGTCCCTTGATATTTTGGCCGCACCTTTTTGGTAGGTGATTTCAGCTAATTCGCTCAAAGGAATTTTTCCTCCGGAAGGAAGGTCAACATATAGATTCTTTAGGTTATCGATATCCTGCCGTTTTTTACTGTCTAGCCTAACGACCAGATCGAATCTCTTTTCGCCTTCAAAAACGCTGCCTGCCGTCTTACCGGCAAACCCCATGGAAATCATGTCGTTCAAGTCTTGGATATTGAGACCGTATCGGGCAATTTTAGACCGATTGTATTTTACGTTCATCTCGGGAAGTCCGGCTATTTTTTCTACTGAAATATCGGCCGCACCGGGGACATTTTGAATCAGGTCTCCTATTTCCTTTCCTTTTTTGGCAAGAATGTCCAAGTTTTCGCCAAATATCTTGATGGCAATATCGGCACGAACCCCCGTAATCAGTTCATTGAAACGCATTTCAATGGGTTGTGTAAATTCAACCTCCATACCTGGTATTACAGACAAGGCCTCTTTGAATTTATCGGCCAATTCGTCCTTGGATTCCGCCGAGGTCCATTCACTTTTTGGATTTAGTACGATAATCACATCACTTTCCTCCATGGACATGGGGTCTGTGGGAACTTCTGCCGCACCGATCCTTGTAACCACTTGTTTAACCTCTGGAAACTGGTCCAGTAGAATACGTTCTATCTCTGTGGTGATTTCGACCGTGTTGCTGAGGGAAGTACCTGTTTTTAGCACGGGTTGAATCACAAAATCCCCCTCGTCCAAAGTGGGTACAAATTCTCCTCCCATGGACATATAAAGGGAAACGGCAATCGCTAAGAGCGCTGCTGCAATGCCTAGGACCAATTTTTTACTGCGTAGTGCCCAGTCTATAATGGGGTCGTACTTTTTGTTCAACCAACTCATTAAGCGAACGGAAATATTCTTATCCGTGGTCTTGGAGGGTTTTAAAAATAGGGAGGACACTACCGGTACATAGGTAAAGCATAATATCATGGCACCGATCAAGGCAAAGCTAAATGTCAATGCCATTGGCTTGAACATCTTACCTTCAACACCACTCAAGGATAGGATGGGAATGAAGACGATTAGGATGATCAGCTGCCCAAAAATGGCGGAGTTCATCATTTTGGTGGCACCGGTATAGGTTATTCCATCCCTAAGCTCCTGTTGTTCGCTTTTGATCAGCCCTTCAAGTTCAGTGCGTTTCTTGGATACATTGAAGGCGATAAACTCCACGATGATCACGGCACCGTCAATAATGATCCCAAAATCAATCGCTCCCAAGCTCATCAAGTTGGCATCCACGCCAAAGATATACATGAGCGAAAGGGCGAAAAGCAGGCACAAGGGAATAACGGAGGCCACCACGAGACCGGAACGAAAATTTCCAAGCAGTAGCACGACCACAAAAATTACGATCAAACATCCCAAAATCAGGTTTTCCGTAACCGTAAAGGTAGTTTTGGCAATGAGTTCACTTCGATCTAGAAAGGCATTGATATATACGCCTTCAGGCAAAGATTTTGAAATATTTGCAACACGTTCCTTTACCGCTTCGATGACCTTTTTGGAATTGGCATCCTTTAGCATCATCACCTGCCCCAAAACTTTTTCACCTTCACCATTCCCGGTAATGGCTCCAAAACGGGTGGCGTTTCCAAAACCGACCGTGGCAACATCCTTGATATAAATAGGAACCTCACCATCATTTTTAACGATGATGTTTTCTATATCCTTGAGGGAACTGACAAGACCTTCGCCCCGAATAAAAAATGCTTGGTTTACCTTTTCGATATATCCGCCACCGGCTACGCTATTGTTGGATTCCACAGCCTTAAATACCTCTTGGGAACTAATGTTCATGGCATTGAGTTTCTCCGTATTTATGGCCACTTCATACTGTTTTAAAAAGCCGCCCCAAGTATTTACTTCAACTACACCGGGTATTCCAGAGAGTTGTCTTTTTACGATCCAATCCTGTATCGTCCTTAGATCTTCTGCTGTATATTGGTCTTTGAATTCGGGCTCTACATCAAGAATATACTGGTATATTTCACCCAATCCGGTAGTAATGGGGCCCATTTCCGGAGAACCAAAACTGGAAGGAATTTTTTCCGAGGCCGATTTTATTTTTTCGGCGATTAACTGTCTTGGCAAATAAGTACCCAGATCGTCCTCAAAAACGATGGTAACCACGGAAAGCCCAAATTTGGAAACGGACCTTATTTCCTTTACACCGGGTAAATTCGCCATTTCCAACTCCACAGGGTAGGTGATAAATTGTTCAATATCCTGGGTTGAAAGATTTCTTGAGGTAGTAATAACTTGTACTTGATTATTTGTTACATCAGGTACGGCACCTATAGGAATTTTTGTAAGGGAATAAATTCCGAAACCTATGATAAAACATGTAAATAGTAGTACTATAAACTTGTTCTTTATACTGAAATTAATAATATGTGAAAGCATATGTCATAAAATAATCAACATTGAAATTGTCCGAATCTTGCAATCCGGAATTAGCGTTTAACTTGATTGATCTTATGAGTGCCGGGGCGGCTGGAGCAACCCTTTTGTATGAGAAGAAGAAAAAGGTGCTTGGTAAAAGAAATGTGTAGCTTTAAATTCAGTGATTATTGGAGTTTCCAATTCGGAATCCAATGGATTGTTAGTATATGCTACTATGGAACTTAAGTGACAATGGTGCTGAAAAGGTAATTGTTCATGGTCTTTTTTCTCTTCCTGATGTTCCCTTTCATGTGCCGCTTTCAATTCACCATAATGTTTTGAGATAAAGACCAAGACATTGTCCCCATATTGTTCACTATGAAATTTGGCGTGCTCGATGAACTCATCAATTTGGACTAAATCGTCCGAATGGAGTCCAACACTTTGCAATAGGATTACAAAGGACATTAATATGGAAAATATTTTGCTCACCAAGTTCAAAGGTAATGAAAGACTTTAAAAATATGAATACCAATATATTAAATGGAATCAGTCTAAATTTAAGGTGCAATTTTGGTCAGATATTGGGTTCATGTTGATAATTTCCAACCCTATCCTTAGGCTAAAACGGTCATCTCGATTTACTTTTGCAAACTTTTAGACGCATGGAAAAGTTAAAAGTAGGCGATAAGGTTTACAATACAAAGCAAAATGGATTTGCCGATTTTGTGCGATACTCATTTTCTGAGGTAGTTGCCTTGACCAAAACCTTAGCAATCCTAAAAAATGGGGTTCGATTGATCAACCAACCTAAGAACTCCTACATTACGGAGGATATAGGTTATTCTGTGTCTAGATGCAAAGGAACTCATTGGCATCTCGTTTCTTTAGAGGCCATAAGAAAAGCACAGATTGAGAATGAAAAAATTGCGGCACACGATTGGTTCAACGAACAAGACTTTACCAATGAGGACAAACTGGAAATTTACCGGTACTTCAAATCCAAACTAAATTAATTATCTTCTCATTCTAAATTTATACTATGCCAGGTTTTGAGCTATTTGGGGACAAGGAGAAAAAAAGTGTTCAGGATGTATTGGACACGGGCGTTTTGATGCGCTATGGTTTTGACGGTGCCCGTAAAGGACATTGGAAAGGCAAGGAATTGGAGGGTGCCCTTTGTGAAAGAATGGAATCCAAATACGCCCAAGTGGTTAGTAGTGGTACCGCAGCATTAACGGTAGCCTTGGCAAGTGCCGGTGTTGGAGCAGGGGATGAGGTCATTCTACCCACATTCACATTTGTGGCTAGTTTTGAGTCGGTCTTGGCAATTGGTGCAGTTCCCATATTGGTAGATGTGGACGATACGTTAACCTTAAGTCCATTGACAGTGGAAAGAGCCATCACCCCAAAAACCAAGGTAGTCATGCCAGTGCATATGTGTGGTTCCATGGCCGATTTGAAAGCGTTAAAGGCTCTTTGTGATTCCCACAATCTGATTTTATTGGAAGATGCCTGCCAAGCTATCGGCGGTAGTTTTGAAGGCAAACCCTTGGGCAGTTATGGGGATTTAGGCTGCTTTTCTTTTGATTATGTAAAAACGATTACCTGTGGGGAAGGAGGGGCATTGATTACCAATAATCCCGATTTTTATAAAAATGCCGACCATTATTCGGATCATGGGCATGATCATGTGGGCTCCAACAGAGGGGCGGAATCCCATCCTTTTTTGGGGTATAACTATAGAATATCTGAACTCAATGCGGCCGTAGGTTGTGCCCAAATTCAGCGACTCGATGAATTTGTGGGTATACAGGAAAAAAATTACAACATTCTTTTTGATGCCCTTAAAAATATTGATGGGGTTACGTTTAGGAGGATTCCCAAAGGAGGCATTCAGAATTATTCTTTTTTGAATTTTTTCCTGCCGACGGAAGACTTGACCAGAAGAGCACATCAAGCATTTGGTGACGGCGGAGTGGACGCCTGTTTTTACTGGTACGATAATAATTGGCATTATTACAGAAAATGGGAGCACCTCACAAATTTAACTTCCTTGGGAAAACTGCCCAATGAAGTTCAAAAGAATCTGCCGGATTATTCAAAATCCGATTTCTCAGCATCCGATAAATGGATAAGCAGAACTATATCCTGTCTAATCAAATTAAGCTGGACCGAAACGGAGGTGCAAGAACGGGCAAAGAAAATGGCCACAATCATCAAGGAAGTTCTTAAAAGCTAAGTTTAGTAGCTTACATATTCCACTATTTCTAAACCATAACCCACAATACCCACTCTCTTGGTCTGTTGGTTGTTGGTGAGCAATCGAAGTTTTGAAATATCCAAATCATGCAGAATTTGGGCCCCAATGCCAAAATCCTTGGCATCCATTTCTATTTTTGGCGCTTTGTAAATGCCACTACCTTGAAGTTCCCTTAGTTCTTTGAGTCTGGACAACAGATTTAAGGATTCCATATCCTGATTGATAAAGACTATGGCTCCTTTTCCCTCTTTATTTATGGCTTTGAACATGTTTTCCAATTGGGAATCTACGCTATTGGTAAGGGTGCCAAGAATATCATTATTGACCAAGGTAGAGTTAATTCTGGTCAGCACTTTGTCGCCAAGGCTCCACGATCCTTTAGTTAAGGCAATGTGGATATGGTTGTTGGTTGTCTGTTTGTAGGCCCTTAACCTAAAATCACCGAACCGGGTGGTAATGGTAAAATCAAGCTCCTTGAGGATAAGACTATCGTGTTCCATTCTGTACGCTACCAAATCTTCTATGGATACGATTTTTAAATCGAACTTTTTTGCTACCTCAATCAATTGGGGAAGTCTTGCCATGCTGCCGTCCTCATTCATGATTTCCACGATAACACCGGCAGGCTTCAATCCGGCGAGTCTTGCAAAGTCTATGGCCGCCTCCGTATGTCCGGTTCTTCTGAGAACACCTCCTTCTTTAGCGACCAAAGGGAAAATATGCCCTGGTCTGGCAAAATCATGGGGCTTTATATTGTCATCGGTCAAAGCACAGACAGTTTTTGACCTATCGGATGCGGAAATACCGGTTGTAACGCCTTGCCCCCTTAAATCAATGGAAACCGTAAATGCCGTTTCCAGTGGATCGGTATTATTGTTTACCATACGATGGAGTCCAAGATGCTCGCATCTACCTTCGGTCAGTGGCGCACAGATTAAACCTCGCCCGTGGGTGGCCATGAAGTTTATGGTCTCTGGAGTGGCGAGTTCTGCAGCCGCCAGAAAGTCTCCTTCGTTCTCCCTATTTTCATCGTCAACTACGATAATAACCTTACCATTACGGATATCCTCTATGGCCTCCTCAATGGTATTCAACTTTATTTCATCCGTAAGATTAGATGTCTTGACCTCCATTTTTCTTTTTTTTCTTAAACAGGTTCCTGAAGAAATCCGTTACTACCCCAAAACTCATTAAACCTTTATCCTCCGTGGCCCTTTTTGTCAAAATAATACTTAGGGGCAACATAATCAAGGTGGATAACCAAGCCCCCAACATGGGGTGGATATTGCCTTCCTTTGCATAATTGCCGGCAAATACACCAATAAAGTAATACACCAAAAATAATACAATTGCAATTACCATGGGAAGACCAAGCCCTCCTTTCCTAATTATAGCACCCAAGGGCGCACCCACAAAGAATAGGATAATGCAAGAAAATGCCAAGGCATATTTGTTATGCATGGAAAGAATATGCATGTTGTAAATTTTATACCGTTTCTGCATTTCCTCTTTTTTCCCCCTAACTGAATTTAGAACATTGGTGGTGGCATTTTTGGCTGCATTTACCACTTGCATTTTCAAGTAAAACGGGAATAAATGCAAGAGGTCTTCTTTTATGGAATCCTGTTTGGCAGGATTGTTTTTAAGCGCGGCCAGCTTGATTTGCCGTATAGAATCCTGTGTAATTTGCAGAGGTGTTTTTTTATCCAACGTATCGTTGGGGTCCAAGGGCTGGAACATGCCTATTCTATTACCAATGCTCTTAGAGAACGCCCTGACGATCCTATAATTATCATCCCTCAAGGAATCAATATCCTTTCTTAAACGGGATATATTTTTCATTTTATCCGTACTAATATCCCTTTCCTCCTCCAAGTCCTCATTGTTTAGTTCGGGAATTTCTATGTTCATGATATAGGTGTCGAAATCCGCCTTGGCATGGGGATATTTTAATTTGTTTTTCTTGGATTCTATATCATCATAATAATGACCGTCTGTAAGTATTAGCTGTACTATATCCGAATCCTCACTACTTACCAATTCCCCTTGTTCGGATTTTATGACAACGTTGTTTTGGTTTCGGTCATTTTTTTGGTGTATGATTACGTTTCTCAAGTACCTATCGTTATCCCCGTATTTTTCATCCACTTTGATGTTCATGCCCTCAAAATCGCTAAAAACCCCTTCGGACACCACGGCGGCAGGTTTTACCTTGGCAATGTTTTTTCTAAGGTTGTAGATTTTTCTTTGAGATAATGGAATCACGGAATTGGCAAAAAAGAACGTTACCCCGCCCAAAAGGGTTACAAAAACTATTAAGCTCAACATGGCCCTTTGAAGAGAAATGCCCGATGCCTTCATCGCTGCAAATTCATAATTTTCCGCTAGGGCCCCAAAGGTCAAAATCGACGAAAGCAAAACCGTTAAGGGCAATACTTTCTCAGTAAGATCCGGCATAAGATAGAAAAGAAATTTACCTATAATAATGATATCCAAACCTTTACCGGCCAAATCATCTATAAAAAGCCAGATCGTTTGAAAAATGAAGATAAACATCAATATTACAAACGAACTGATAAAATTAAAGGTAAACCTGGATAATATATACCGGTCTAATATTCTCAATGGTTCTAATTTCTTAAGATGTAGTATCCTTCATCCTTATATTTGGCCTCATCAAATTTAAACAAGGTGGATGACAACGGCTGATTTGTTTTAAAAGAATTAACAGTAATGGTGGTTTTGGTTCCGTTCTTTCCTGTCTCTATAAGTCTATAGATATGCTTTGTTCCCATATCAATACCCAATAATCGGGATTTGATTTCGGTATTGGAATCAATAGGAGTAAGCTTTACGTACTGTATTTTTCTGCCCTGTACATTTTGAAGAATGTCCCATTCATAGTTGTGACCTTCCTTATAAAAAGTCAACATTTTAGAGGGCGTCATGGCGTCTTCGTCATTGGATTGGTCCTCTATGGTTACCTCTTCATTTTCTGGAACGATGGTATACACCTTGTTGCCGTCATAAAGTTGTTTGGAGCCTAAATAGTTGAAAACGTATTTGTCACCAGCTAGAGTGACATCGCCACGAGTTTCTTGATTGATTCCTGCTTCGGCGTTTTTGAGGTCAAACTTGAAATCAACAAAGATGTTATCATAGCTTTTCACTTTGTTATAGACTTCATCCAAAAGTGCTTTTGCCTTTTCCGGTGTTTGTGAACGCAGCACATTAGCAGAAAGTATAAGTGTCAATATCAATAGTACTTTTTTCATTTTTCTTCCATTTAAAATTATACAAACCCAATTAATCCAATCAATGATTGTGTAGGAGGTTTTGCTTTCATTTATTTATACCCATTAGTGGGTTTCATTATCCAATAATTGTTGGAGGGATACCATATCAGGAACCAAGACCTGTCTTGCCTTACTTCCTTCGAAGGGGCCTACTATACCAGCAGCTTCCAGTTGATCTATTATTCGTCCCGCACGATTATAACCAAGCTTCAACTTTCTTTGAATCAGCGAGGCTGAACCTTGTTGGGCAATAACGATAACTTCTGCTGCTTCCCTGAACATTTTATCCCTGTCCTCGATATCATAATCAACACTCGTGCCAGAATCTTCACCCACGTATTCCGGTAGTTCATGCGCTTCCGGATAAGCCCTCTGGGAACCAATATATTCAGTAATTTTTGCGACTTCAGGGGTATCCACAAAGGCACATTGTATACGGGTAACATCGTTGCCCTGTGTATAGAGCATATCTCCACGTCCTATCAATTGATCAGCTCCTTGAGCATCCAATATTGTTCTGGAGTCAATTTTGGAAGTTACACGAAAGGCTATCCTAGCGGGGAAGTTTGCCTTAATGATACCTGTAATAACATTTACCGAAGGTCGCTGCGTAGCTACAATAAGATGTATTCCTATGGCTCTGGCCAACTGTGCCAATCTCGCTATAGGGGTCTCCACTTCCTTACCAGCCGTCATAATCAAATCGGCAAACTCATCGATGACCAAAACAAGATACGGAAGAAATTTATGGCCATCATTTGGATTCAATTTTCTGGCTTTGAATTTTGTGTTGTATTCCTTTAGGTTTCTAACCATGGCCAATTTCAACAGTTCGTATCGGTTGTCCATTTCAATACACAAGGAGTTTAACGTGTTGATAACCTTGGTATTATCCGTGATAATGGCTTCCTCCGAATCCGGAAGTTTGGCCAAGAAATGACGTTCTATTTTATTGTATAAGGTAAGTTCTACCTTCTTGGGATCCACCAAAATGAACTTGACCTCGGCTGGATGTTTTTTGTATAAAAGTGAGGTCAGTACAGCATTCAATCCTACCGATTTACCCTGTCCCGTAGCTCCCGCCATTAATAAGTGGGGCATTTTTGCCAAGTCTACCACAAAGGTTTCATTGCTGATTGTTTTTCCAAAAGCAATGGGTAATTCCATTTCCGCTTTTTGAAACTTACTTGATGCAATGACCGAGCGCATGGATACAACCGTTGCATTTTTATTGGGCACTTCTATACCAATGGTTCCTTTACCAGGAATGGGAGCAATGATTCTAATTCCCAATGCGGCAAGGGATAATGCAATATCGTCCTCTAGGTTCTTGATTTTTGAAATCCGGATTCCTGCTTCAGGAACAATTTCATACAAGGTAACGGTAGGCCCAATGGTAGCCTTAATTTGGGCGATACCTATTTTATAGTTCTTAAGGGTTTCAACAATTTTGTTCTTGTTTTCCTCTAGCTCCTCTTGGTTAATGGTAATTCCACCGGTTACCCCATGCACATCTAGAAGATCAATAGTTGGGAACTTATAGTTGCCCAGTTCCAACGTAGGGTCAAATTCCCCAAAATCGTCCACTAGTTTACTGGCCAAAACATCAATTTCTTCAGGTTCCTCCACAATTTGCTCCACCTCCATGGCCAGTTCCTCTTCTTCCTGTTCTTTTGGTATGTTGACCTCAAAATCCTTTTTTTCCTCTTCTTTATGTAAATGCGGAATTTCCTCTTTATGGGTATAGGTGTCCACTAGAATTTGTTCTTCATCTTCGCTACTGACCAAGGTGTCTTCCTCGTTAACTTCGGAATCTTTCTTTTTGTGATTTTGAAATCCGTGGATAGCTCTTTTCTTTTTGATTTAAAATATTCCGCTATTCCTTCCGGTGTTACATTAAAGAGTCTGACCAAAATGAATACCAAGCCGAAAAGAAGTAAGAGGAGTACCCCGATCGTGCCCGTGTAATCCTGAAGAAAGTCGTTCATTTCATAGCCCACCAAGCCTCCAAGAAGCGACTTTCATCGGCAAAGAAACCAAAGGCCACTGAAAACCAAATCAAGAACAATAGTCCCCAAATCCATTTTTTTGTCAACCCTTTTTTATCCAATCCAAGGAACATGTAAATTCCTGTAAGACATAATAAAAAGGGAATTATCAACGTGGCAATCCCAAATCCTTTGTATACAAAGAAGTGACTTATGCTAGCTCCAAATTTATTAAGAAGGTTTTTGGCTTCTTCATTTCTATTCTTAAACTCGGACAATAGACTTTGATCATGCTCCCAGGTAAAGTAAAAGGATACGAAGGAAAAGAAAAGGGCTATACTAAAAAGAACAAGAAGGCTACCCAATATTATCTTGTTCTGCTTGGATATCCTAAAAGGGTTCTTCTTGCTAGTAGATGTAGCCTTTGGCTTTGATTTGGATGCCTTTTTTGCCATGTACACTTTATTGGCACCACCAAAAGGTATAATACCCTTAGGCTTGCCTCAAAATTAAAAATTAGTTTCAAATGAATACCTCATGGGCCTGTCCTGAGATAATTTACTTTGGGGGCAAAAATACAAATTTACCCCCTAAGGCCTCTTGCTATTATTTTAAAAAATTTTTGGAAGATAAATTATGCAACCTACGATTGTGGCAGCGATGGAGACAAACATTACTGCCCCAGCTGAGATATCTTTTATTAGACCAATTTTTTTGTCAAATTCTGGTTGTACAAAATCCGATATTTTTTCAACGGCCGTATTCAGGCCCTCAATCCCCAAAACTAGGGCAATCGCAAATATTTGTAAAATCCATTCCGTATTGGAAATTTCATAATAGAAACCTACTCCTGTCATTATTAAGGTAATGAAAACCTGAATTTTAATGCTCGCTTCGGTTTTATAAGCAGTAGGGCACCGCGAAGGGCAAACCCAACACTTTTGATTCTATTGGCGAGAAAAGTTTCTTTGGGCATTTTAAGCGGATTTTAGGAATCCATTAAAGCCTCAAGAGCAGCTTTGTAGTTGGGTTCGTCCACAATCTCTGGAACTTGCTCCGTATAAAGCACAGTACCGTTTTCGTCCAACACTATAACAGCCCTGGAATGGAGGGATGCCAACGGGCCGTCCGTAAATTCCAAATTGTAAGACCTTCCAAAATTACCATCTCTGAAATCCGACAATAATTCTACATTATCTATTCCTTCGGCTCCGCAAAAACGCGCTTGGGCAAAGGGTAAATCCTTGGAAATACAAAGTACTATGGTATTATCCAATTCCGCTGCTTCCTCGTTGAATTGCCTTACGGACTGTGCGCATGTTCCCGTATCCACACTGGGGAAAATATTCAAACCAATCTGGAACCTTCATAGTCTGAAAGTTTCACGGATGATAAATCATTTTTAGTTAATTGGAAATCAGGTGCTTTGCTGCCTTTATTGGGTAAACTTCCTAGAGTATGTATTTCACTTCCTTTTAGTGTGACGGTAGCCATATTTTGTGTTTTTAATTGAAACGTGAAATTATAAATAAAAGAGGATATGAAAAGGGTTTTTAAAATAAAGCATGCGGCGTCCAAATTGACTATATACAATCAAACGGAAGAAATTATTCTTACTTTTTAGCCATCATTCTGTTAAGATTGAGCTACAAGAAGTCCTCTAAACTCACACCAACACCGTTTTATGCGGTCCTTTTTTTATCCGTCAGTTGTCTTATTTTAATACCAAATGCAGCAAATACCAAGGTAGTAATAGGACTCAACCAATTAAAAATCGCATAAACAAAATATTCTCCCACACCAACCCCAAGTACACCGGATTGATAGGCTCCACAGGTATTCCAGGGTATAAGGACCGAGGTAACGGTTCCCGAGTCTTCAAGGGTTCTGCTCAAGTTTTCAGGAGTCAAACCTTTATCCTGATAAGCCTTTTTGAACATTTTACCTGGGATGACCAAGGCGAGATATTGGTCGCTTGCAATTACGTTTAGCCCAATACAACTTAAAACCGTACTGGCGAATAAACCGAAAACGGTTTTGGCCACGGATAGCAAGGACTGGGTTATTCTAGAAAGTGCTCCAATACCATCCATGATGCCCCCAAAAACCATGGCGCAACAAATGAGGAATATGGTCCACAACATCCCTTTCATCCCGCCTGAGCTAAAAAGCTCGTTCAATTTTTCGTTATCGGTTACAATAGAGGTATCGCTCAAAATGGCATTAAGGATGGCCCCTAACTTTGAATCTGAAAGTCCATTTAGAATTTCGACCTGAAATATAAAAGCAAATACAGCCGCTAAGACGACACCAATTCCCAAGGCCAAAAGCGGTTTGGCCTTTAAAAGGATCAATGCGATTACGACCAAAGGCACAATGAACAAATAGGGATTGATATTAAAGGTTTGGTCAATAGTGTTCAATAAACCCGTAACATCTGCGCTACCCGTGGTATCGATGTTTAAACTGATAATGGAAAATGTTACCAAGGTGATCAATATGGTAGGACCAGTGGTGTAGAACATATAATTGATATGTGTAAACAAGTCGGTACCGGCCATGGCGGGAGCCAAATTAGTGGTATCGCTCAGAGGAGACATCTTATCCCCAAAATATGCCCCGGAGATAACGGCTCCTGCTATCATGCCAGTGGGTATTCCCAAAGCCGTTCCAATTCCTACCAACGCTATCCCCACTGTGGCTGAAGTCGTCCATGAACTGCCTGTGGCGATAGAAATAATCGCGGCAATTACAATAGAGGCCGGAAGAAATATCGACGGACTCAAAACCTTTAATCCATAATACACCATGGCCGGAATGATTCCACTAACAAGCCATGTTCCCGCTAGTGCACCCACCAAAAATAAAATCATAATAGGAATAAAAACGCTCCTAAGATTTTCCCAAATCTCTTGAACCATGGTGGCGAATGACGTTTTATTGAAAAAACCAACAACGGCTGCGAAAAAACCTCCTATCAATAAGATAATCTGGTTAGAATATTCCCCGAACCACTCCCATCGGCAAAGAAAATATTATAGGCCAACATGGCCATTAACAGTACTACCGGAATGAGCGCTTTCAGTAGATTAAGCTCCTTATTGGCTACGATATGTTCTTGTTCCCTGTGTTCGTTGGTATTTTGGTCGGACATTTACTTTTCCTTTGGTTGTCCCGTAATATTACGATTTATGGGCTTGCTGTGCAACCTCTCGTGAGAGGTTTAGACGTCCATAGTATCCTTTTCAAGGATTTGTAAATCCAACATACACTTTTTCATCAAGTTATAGGTTCTTTGGATATCATCGTCCAATCCTATGGAAAATCGGATAAGTCCGTCTCCAAGCCCCATGGCTTTTTGTTCTTCCAAGGGTATCTCAGAGGATGTGGAAGTTCCTGGAGCACTGAACAAGGTTTTGTAGAATCCGAGGCTAACGGCCAAATAGCCCAACTTTCTTTCCTGCATCATTTCCATCAAGGCATTTGCATTTTCCAAGGAACCCACGTCCATGGTCATGAGTCCGCCATATCCATATTGCGGATTCATTTGGTCTTCCATGATCAAATGACCTGGGTGCGAGGATAATCCCGGATATACCACTCTTAAACCATCGGCTTCAAACTTTTCGGCCAAAAATTGTGCATTTTCACTGTGTTTTTTAATCCTGATGTGTAGGGTTCGCATATTCTTGAGAATGGAAGCTCCTCGCAGACTGTCCAATGTACTTCCCAAAAGCATTCCGGCGCCGTTGTTAACATCTTTAAGACTTAGGCAAAATTCTTTGGTACCACAAATTGCCCCGGCCACGCAGTCACTGGATCCGTTGATGAATTTTGTAAGACTATGGATGACAATGTCAGCCCCCAATTTGGCTGGGGTGATGGAAAGAGGGGAAAAAGTATTGTCGACTACAAGTGGCATTTCATTTTTTTTGGCGATTTTGGCGAGTGCCGATATATCCGCCACTTCCAATAAGGGATTGCTAACACTCTCACAATAGATCATTTTGGTTTTGGAGGTTATGGCATTTGCCACGGCGTCCAAATCCGTGATATCC